>NZ_JAMQHY010000043.1:56378-90494 GCF_023845705.1 Clostridium sp. ZBS15 | reverse complement strand
TACATCTCATGTTAATGTTATAATCACTATATCACAATAATATTATTAAACGAATTTAAATACATCTCTTATGTTAGTATTAGTTAAAGGTATATTCACAATATAGTAGTTAATTATGAATTATTCAAGCTTCAAATAATTCATAATTAACAAAAAATATATTCATCTACTATTTTAATTTTTTATTACTTTGAATTTTTATTTTTTCAATCTCAATTTTAAAATCTTCTTGACTAGTTTTTTCTTTAATGTTTTTATTATTTTTCATTCCATATCCTCCTTATATTTTCATTTAATAAAATTTCATCGTTAAATAAATTTATGTGGTATAGTAATAATTATTAACTCATTCATACTTTTTTATTCTATAGTTTCTTGTTGTTTATAAAAAAATAGGGGCCTTATCAGATTAGAGTTTTTCAAACTCAATCTGATAAGGCCTTTTTAATTTTCAAGGATTTTATTCATTAAGTTTTATGTATTTAATTCTAAATAATTTATTTTTGAGTATAACAAATATAGGGTAAGCTAATATTATCCGTATTTTAACTGTTTTTCTTTAATTACGAAGCTTGCTAGCTCACCGTTGCGCCCTTGAAGGGGTTTATTGATTAATATTATGCTCAAAAAGGAGAATTCAAATTAATGAATTCTCCTTTTTTCCGGCTAGTATCAAATTTATTTTGATACAGTCCCTAATAATGAGATTTTATTTTACTTTTCTTTATAAAATATTATCTACTCATTTTCATATAAAATAGCACATTACTTAAAATACAGACTTCAAAATTACATTAATAATACAATATATCCTCTAGTAAAAATTCCTCTTACCCTTTAGTAACTTTAACTTCTTTACCTTTAAATACAATTGCTAATTTTATTATGTTTGTTATTCCTTTTTCTAAAAGTTCAGTTTCATATTTCTTTTCTTCAATTTGAGTTAAAGCTATATTAGTGGCCTCATCTATTGTAGCATTTGAAAACTCACTTACTTTCTTAAACTCTATTATAACTCCCAGTTTTGAAATATTTTTGGGGATTATCATTACATCATATCTTCCATATCCACTTTCTTTATTTGACTTCACTTCATATTCATCACTTATAGATATGAGCATACCAAGTACAAACGCATGATATACTTTTTCAGGCTCTTTACCAGATACATCAAAATAACTTATATTATTTACAACAAATTCACTAAATACCTCATTAAAAATTTCTACATCACCAGATATTAGTGAATTTATCATAGCTATATATTTTTCATTGGTCATTGATTCCTTAAACCACTTTTTAATTAAATTTTCATAAAACACATGAACTTCTTCATTTGGGATCTTAAGTTCACAATACACTCTACCCCTTTTTACTTCCGTTTTTACTGATTTCAGATATCCACTTAAGGTTAAAAAACTCCATAAATTTTCATTTGATTCCTCAACTTCACTCATTATTATATTATCATCAATAATTTTGTTTATAGAATTTCCTCTTATTAACTCTTCTAATTCAACTTTTATGTCACTATTTCCCTTAAGTAATAATCTCTTTATCAAATCATTACTGCTACTATTAATCCAGTAAGGTCTAAATCCCTCTCCACAATTTTTTATATAATTTAAAACAGACCAAGGATTATAAATAGTTTCTCCACCAAATTTATATCCATTGTACCATATTTTCACATTTTCTTTATCATAACTTAAATTATAATAGTTTATTAGCTCTTCTACTTCATATTCTGTAAATCCAAATTTATCTTTAAAATTACATCCCAAAATTGTATCTACTTCTAAATTGTTTAAACCGGAAAAAACACTTTCTTTAGCTATTCTAAGAATTCCGGTAACTAGCGCTTTTTCTAAATATACATTGTCTTTAAGTGCACATGTAAGCATTATTCTCATAAAAGATATCATTTTTTCATAATAACCTTTTAAATATCCTTCTTGGATCGGCACATCATATTCATCTATAAATAACATAACTCTATTATCATAATGCTTATGCATACATTTCATCAAAAAATTAACTCCATCACAAGTATCTGTAAATGAAGCACTTTTACTCAATATATCATAATATTTTTTCTTATCTAACTCGCTTAATTTATCACTTTCTAAAAGATACTCATGATTTTCAAATAAATTAGCCAATAATAACTTAATTCCTTCTTCAAATTTATCATAACTATCATATTGTTGATTTTTAAATGTAAGAAAAATCGTAGGATATTGTCCTTGTAACTTCATTATATTATCTTCATTTTCTATTTTTAACCCTTTAAATAAAGTTTTAGTTTTGTTCTTAGTTTTTATATCAAAAAAGTATTTAAGCATACTTAAATTTAGAGTTTTACCAAATCTTCTAGGTCTAGGTGTTAATATTACTTTAGATCCATTTTGCATAAATTCTTTTATAAGTAAGCTCTTATCTACAAAGTAATTATCATTTTCTATTAATTCTTTAAAATCTGATAATCCTACACTTATGTTTTTTTTCAATGTATGCACCTTCCTTCTTTTATTATTTTCTATTTAAATGCCATCATCTCAAAGTTAATCAATTATATATATTTGTTTAACTTTTCTTCTGTTATCATTTAAATACATCCCATGTTAAAGTTAATCATTGAAAATAAGCTATTATTGAAATTTAAAAAATCTTCTAATACAGTAATAGTAACACATTACAAAAATTTTACCAAGTGATTTGAAAATGTTAGCTACATCATTTATCATCTTATAAATTTCTTCAATTTGATTATTCTTTTGTGTATTTTATTTCCTGTTAATATTTAATTATAAAAGAATAAGAGCCTACATTACATAGACTCTTATTCATATCTTATATTAACTTTTAAGCTCTATTTTAAATATGTGTTGATATATGCAATATGTAAAGTGACATTGTAATTAGAGTATACTCATTTTAGCATTCCTAAGTTCAATTGCTCAGTTCACTTTACTTATGTATACATGAACACTTTGCTAAGATAGATCTTATTTTAAAAATACACTAATCTTAGAATATACTTACGTAAATTAAAGCTCCTGCTATTGCTCCTAATATTGGTGCTACTACTGGTATCCATGCATAGCCCCAATCTGAAGTACCTTTATTTGGTACTGGCAATAAAAAGTGAACAAGTCTTGGTGCTAAATCTCTAGCTGGGTTTATAGCATATCCTGTTGGACCACCTAAACATAATCCCATTGCTAATATTATTACACCTATAGCTACTGGCTGAGTTCCACTTACAAATGGTTGAGCTGTTGCTCCCATTATTGCAAAAACTAATATAAATGTTCCTACAAACTCAGTTATAAAGTTAAATACAGGTTTTCTTATTTCTGGAGCTGTACAAAATACTCCTAATTTTGTAGCTTGATCTTCAGTTGCTTCAAAATGATTATAGTAAGAAACAAGAACTAAAGCTGCTCCTATAAATGCTCCTATAAGTTGTGCCAATATATACATAGGAACATCAGCCCATGCAAATTTTCCAACAGTAGCTAATGCTATTGTAACTGCAGGGTTAAAATGTGCTCCACTAATATTTCCAAACATATATACTGGAATTGCAACAGCTACAGCCCATCCGCTTGATATAACCATCCATCCTGAATTTTGACCCTTTGTTTTCTTAAGTATTACGTTAGCTACAACAGCATCTCCTAATAATACTAATATTAAAGTTCCAAACATTTCTGCAAAAAATGTTGCCATGTTCATTATATTAGTCCTCCTAAAATCTTATGTTTTTCTATTAATTTATCTTATGAATTTATATAATTTCATTTAAAGAACCCCTTTAAAAGTAAAGGGGTTCTCATAATAGTTATGTATTATCTACTTTTTAATTATCTTAAAATGCAGCTTTAAATATTGCAACTATATCTTTTTCGTTTCCTTTTCTTGGGTTACTGAATGCATTACCATCTTTTAATGCCATTTCAGCCATGTATTCGAAATCTTCTTCTTTTATTCCCATTTCTTTTAAGCTTGTAGGAATTCCGATATCAGTTGAAAGTCTGAACATAGCATCTATAGCTTTTTCTGCTGCTTCCATAACTGATAATCCTTGTATGTTTTCTCCCATGAATTCTGCTATATCAGCAAATTTTTGTGGGTTTGAGATTAAGTTGTATTTTTCAACATGTGGAAGAAGCATAGCATTAGCTACTCCATGTGGCATGTCGTATAATCCACCTAGTTGGTGAGCCATAGCATGAACATATCCTAAGTTAGCATTGTTGAATGCCATACCAGCTAATAATGAACCGTATGCCATGTTTTCTCTTGCTACTAAGTTTTCACCTAAAGCAACTGCTTGTCTTAAGTTGTTTGATATTAATTTTATTGCTTGTATAGCAGCAGCATCAGTTACAGGGTTTGCATCTTTTGATACATAAGCTTCGATAGCATGAGTTAATGCATCCATTCCTGTAGCAGCTGTTAAACCTGCAGGTTTTTTAACCATTAATTCTGGATCGTTGAATGAAGCTAATGGTAAGTTTCTCCAGCTAACTATAACATATTTAACTTTAGTTTTAGTGTTAGTTATAACACAGTGTCTTGTAACTTCACTTGCTGTTCCAGCTGTAGTGTTAACTGCAACTATTGGTGGAAGAGCTTTAGTTAAAGTTTCTATTCCAGCATATTCATAAAGATCTCCTTCATGAGTAGCAACTATACCAATACCTTTACCACAGTCATGAGCACTTCCGCCTCCAACTGTAACTATCATATCACATTTTTCTTCTTGGAATATTTTTAATCCATCAGCAACATTAGTATCTTTTGGATTTGGTTCAACTGCATCATAATATGCAACTTCTATTCCAGCTTCTTGTAATGATTTAACAGTTAATTCTACTGCTCCACCTTCCATGCTTCTTAAAAATTTATCTGTTACTATTAGAGCTTTTTTTCCGCCTAATATTTGACATCTTTCTCCTACTAATTTTACACATCCAGCTCCCATAAAGTTAACACTTGGTACTAAATAATCGTACATTCTCATTGTAAATTCCTCCTATTAGTTAATCATATATTTAATCTTTTATATATTAATTTAAAATATATTTGCATTGTTAATACTATAGATATTTTTACTTGTTAAAAGCATCTACTGCAGCTTGAGCTATAGCCATATCTTCTTCTACAGTTCCACCACTTACTCCAACAGCTCCTACAACTTGACCATCAACTATTATTGGTAGTCCACCGCCAAATGGAACTATTCTGCAATTGTTTGTAAGTTGAAGTCCATAAAGACTTTGTCCTGGTTGTACACATTCAGCTATTCCATGGCTTCCTTGCTTTAAACATGCTGCTGTATAAGCTTTGTTTATTGCTATGTCAATGCTTGTTATGAAAGCATCTTCCATTCTGTGCATTAACATTAAGTTTGCTCCAGCATCTACTGCTGCAAAAATTACTGGTACATTCATGCTAGCTGCTTTTTCTTCTGCTGCTTTAGCCATTTCTTTTACTATTTCTAAGCTTAATTGTTTTATTTCATTTAACTTTTTCATAAATTAATCCCCCTAAACTATTTTTCTTCATTATATCTAGCAAATGCATATAAAACGTCTGATAGTCTATTTATATACATTTTAACTGGCTCATTAACATGTTCCTCTTTACTAAGTGTAGCAATTATTCTTTCTGCTCTTCTAGTTACAGTTCTTGCTACATGTAAAGCTGCTGATATTTTATTTTTTCCTGGAGTTACAAATCCATTAAAAGGTCCTGCAAGCTCCATATATTTATCTATTAGAACTTCTAGTTTTTCTATATCTTCATCTGTTATTACTTCTTTTAAATATGTTAATCCCTTTTCATCACTAGCAAGTTCTGCACCTAATACAAATAATTTCTTTTGTATTTCTTGGAGTGCATTTTTTTCTTCTTTATCTTCACTCTCAGCATAAGCTAAGCCAATGAATGAAATAACTTCATCAACAGTTCCATATGCTTCAACTCTTAAACTATCTTTATCTACTCTACTGCCACCATATAAAGCGGTAGTTCCTTTATCACCTGTTTTAGTATAAATTTTCATAATACAACTACTCCTTATACTCTACTTAAAAGCAATTCCCTTAACTAATCTTCCTGCATTAGCTCCTAAAGCTCTTAAAACTTTATCACCATCATCTAGACTAACAGTAAACAACGGTTCATATTTTTTAAGTTTATTTAAAGTTAATGTTACTTTTCCACTTTTATCGATACCTATACCTACTGCTAATTTTGAATCTTGTGAAGCTATATGACTAAGCTCTTCTGAACTTAAGGAATCTTCTTTACTTGATACCTTACAAGGTATTCCTTCTTCTTCTAATCCCCATAAAATTTCATTGAATATAGTTAAGTCTTCTAATGTTGAACAATGATAAAGACATATGGTTGGCATGTCATATTTAAAATGTCTCATCATCATTACTTAATTTCTCCATTTCCATTAAAAGCTAATACAAGTCCTGTAGCTACAGCATTTCTTGGACCTTCTGTTCCTCTGATATTTCCTCTTCCAGCTACTACTCCATATTGTGATAAAGCATTAGTTACTACTTGAGGAACTTCGAAATCTAATGAAGATCCACCTACTAATACAACAAATTCAATGTCTCTTATATTTCCTGTAGGTGATACTATTTTTAATGCTCTTAAGCAGTTAGTTACAAACACCTTTTCTTTAGCACATTTTCTTATGTTCCTAATTTTTTCTAAAGAATTTTGTCCATCTATTGGCACAAGCATTCCATCTTTTAAGATTACAACCTTAGCAAAAACTTCTGGTTCTAATGGCTTTTCGAAAAACTCTACTGTTCCATCTTCATGTCTTATATGGAATAAGCTTTCTACCTTTGCCAATGGATGTTTTTTAATATCTTCAGCTAAATTGAAATCTTCTAATCCAAGTTCTGACTTTATAAGCATAGTTACCATGTTACCTGCTCCAGCTAAATGAATTGAACAAATTTCACCTTGCTTATTTATTATTGATGCATCAGTAGATCCTGCTCCCATATCTAAGATTGCAAGTGGTGTACTACTCCCTGGAGTTGTTAATGCTCCTCTTATAGCCATATCAGCTTCTACTCCTCCAACTTCAACAGGAACATTTAATTGTCCTTGTAATTTATCTGCAATCATCTGCATTTGAAGTTTATCAGCTTTAACCATAGCAGCTATTCCTACTGCATTTTCCATTGAGAATTCTGCGGCAAGACCACCTTTTACCATTTGAGGTATAAAAGTATCAACTGCTAATAAGTCTTGAATTGTGATATCTGATATTTTTTGCTTTGTAAGATTTGCCATTACTTGTCTTACTCTTTCTAACATTCCACCAGCATTTGTACCAGCTTCGCCTTTAACATCTTGAATTGGAACACATAAGTTAACTGCATCCATTATTTTTTCTGCACCATGCTCTACATCTACAACTTCTTTTCTTTTTAATCCATTTATATGAATTTTACCTGCAGGTATACTTTTTTCTTGAACATCACCCTTAGGTGTTTTTATTACTACTGCAGATCTATTTCCTATTAAAGCTCTAGATATTGGTACTATCATTTTTGTTTCTTCTGATGTTAAATTAAATACTGTAGCAATACCGTATGGATTAGATAAAGTTTCAACAACATCACCTTGTGCAGCAACCTCTACTGCGGCTTTCATTCCTACTGGAACTTTTTCTAAAAACATTACTTCATCTACAATAGGTATTTTCTTTTCTAATCTATTATTAATTAGAACTCCATCATCTCTTTGAACTATTGCTGATGTTATGTTTATACCTCTTTGAGTTGCAGCATTAATTCTAGCTGCAGCCTCTAAGAAGTTAACTCTACTTAAAATTAACGGAATAAATTGATTTTCTTCAATCTTATCTATTTCTAAGTTGTCTAAGTCTTCAATATATATAGTTTTTCCTATTCCAGTACCTACACCACCTGGAGTAGATGGATTATGTCCAATCATTGTAGATTCCGTTATTATAGTTTCAGTAATAGTTTCCATAGCAACATCACCTATAACAGGGGCTGCTTCATTGATTCTAACCAAGTTCAAATCTTCAAGTTCTAAATTTACTTTTTTTAAAGCTCCTTTTAAAGAGGAAAATACTCCATCTATGTTTTCTTCAGTGCCTTTTATTCCTGTTGTTGGAACTATGCCACTTGAAAGAAACTCTACGTTTCCATTTTCAACCTTTGATAACGCTACTTCCGTTGTAGCATTACCAATGTCTACACCTGCAATTATTTTCATTAAATTTCCTCCTTAATTCAAAGCCAATTATTCTTGTCTTAACTTTTGTCTTGCCTCATAAACTTCAATAGCTTCTCTTACGAAATCAGCATTAACTTTTGCTCCATAAACTGTTTCAAGTTCTTCAGCTATTGCAAAAAGTTCTTCTTTTGTTGAACGATTTGGTCTTAATGCATTATATATTTCAAGAATTCTATCATCTGGAACTTTTATAAGTTCTGCTGCTCTTCTAAAGTTTCTAGCTATAGCATCTCTCTTCATACCTTCAGCAATTTGAGCTTGCATTTCTAAAGTTTCTGGTGATATTCTAACGTCTTCTGCTTTAATATCTCCTTTTAATACGTTCTCTAGAGTTATATCTTGTAGATTTTTTCCTGTTGGTGTCTTTATGCTTTCAGGTCTTTTTGTAGCCAAAGGATAATCTTGTGGATTCATTTTTCTTTGTTCCATAAAAGTTATTCTCCCTTCAAATTAAAATTTAACTTCAATTTCTATTGGTTTTGCTCCAATTTCTACATGTTTAGTTTCTTTTATGTGAAATAGGGCAGCTATTGCCATGAACTTAGGTCTAACCATTTGATCGTTCTTTGTAGGAACTGGTGTTGGTGATTCTCCCTTAGCATATTTTGCTGCATTCTTTCCTATTAATCTATAAGTTTCTAGTGTTAATAGTGGTGCTTGTGGGAATAATTCTAAATTATTTAAAGGAAGTAAATCTTTTTGATGGATAACTGTTGTTCCTTTTGATTGTATTCCTATACCTATTCCTGATCCACTTAGTTTTGCTGCATCATTTGATATAAATGAAACGTCAGATGTTCTTATTACTCTAACAACACGAGCCTTTAGTCCTTCTTCTTCTATTCCAGCTATAATTTCTGTTAATATATCATTGTGTGATACATTAACTAATGTCTTGCTTTGAAACTTAAGGAAAGCTGGTGCTAATCCTATAACAACTTCATCTACCTTAGTTCCAACTTTTGCTTCTCCTACTTCAGTAAGCTGAAGCTTTGGTATAACATATTGATTTGTTGTATTTTCCATATTGCTCACCTCTACCCTTACTCTATATCTTCTGGTTTTATTACGTTAGGGATGTTCTTTATTTCTTCCCATCTCTCTGGACTAATTCTATAACCAGTTCCTGGTCCCATATAGTCATTTTTATCATTAACTGCACTTATAACATCAAAATCATTATCTAATATAGCTGATGTTTGTAAGTAGTCTCCAGTTACTCTTTGCTTAAGCATGTTTAATATGTTACCTGCAACATCATCAAATCCACCAGTGCTTAATGCTTTAACTATATCTAATCCACTTACTCTCTTCTTAAGCATTTCTTCTGCTGCCTTTAAGTCTTCAACTATGTTTCTTTCAGGCATATCTTTACTTCCATGAGCATAAGTTGCTGCTTCAACTTCTTCATCAGTTATAGCAGGGAAGCCTAATTCTCTAAATACTGCTTGTATTGCTTTTGCTGCTTTATTTCTAATTGCAATTGTTTCTTCTTCTGATACTGGTCTTAATCCACCATCTACCATTAAGTCTCTTTGAAGAACGTTGTAATCATCAAAGTCTTCAGCATCAAAGTTTGAACCTGCAAACATGTTATCATAGTTTGGAACTGCACTATATCCTGAGAATATGAAGTCTGTTCCTGGTAGCATTTGCATTAATGTTCTTGCTGTTCTTCTTATATCTGAATGTGAGAAAGTTTGGTCATTTGCTGACGCAACTTCTATATCAAGCATTGCTGCTATTAAGTTTTCAGCAAGTACTGCTCTTATTCCTGATGGAACTGCTCCTGTCATACCTATACAACTAACTGCACCATTTTGAAGTCCTTGAACTCCAGCACCCTTAGTTATGTATATACATCTTGACTCTAGGTAAAGCATTGATTTTCCTTCTGAATATCCCATTAATGCTTCTGAACCTGTACCTGATGTATATCTCATTTTAAGACCTCTTGAAGCATAAGCTGATGCTAAGAATGCCTTTGACCATGGAGTATCATCTCCATCTGTAAATACTGCTTCAGTTCCATATACTGAAACTGTTTCTGCATAACTTGTAAGTCCTCTCATACCAAGGTCAAGTTCTGTAGCTTCTTCAACTGAGCATTGAGTTAAAACTCCTCCACGACCTACTTGTGAACCTATTAATATAGCTAATGCATTAAATGGAGCATATCTAACTATACCAACTGTAGTTTCTTGTTCTGAAAAGCCTCTTATCCCTGCTTCTGCTGCATCTGCTGCAATTTGAACTGGGTTATCTTTTAAGTTTGTAACGTGACATTGATTTGAAGGTGTTTTTCTTGCTCTCATTTTTTGAAGAGCCATCATCATTTCAACAACATTCATGTGTGACACAACTTCTACCACCTTAGCTGGCGTTATAGATGTTGTTATGTCAACTATCTCATCTCTACTAACATTTATATCTACAAGTTTTCTTGCTATTTCTACTGAATCTAAACTCATAGCTTTTTCTGCATTTTTTAAATTGATTGCATAGTCAGCTATAAATCTATCTATCATATCAAAGTCTTCTCTTTTTTTGTTATCTAGCTCTACTACTGTTCCATTTTCAATTTTTATTGAAGATTTTGGATCGTTAGCACTATTCATTGCCACTAATCCCTCTTCTGGCCATTCTCCAATAAGACCATCTTGATTTACAGGACGCTTAGCTAAAACCTGGAATCTTTTTGATTTCACTTGCATTTCCTCCCTTGAACATAACATTTTATATTTTGACTTTAAGTTATGTTTGCTTTGTTATTTTTTTATCATGATTTGATTGTACTAAATTTTCTGACAAAACTCATTGCATTTTTTTGCTTTTTTCTTGCATTTTATTGTTAACTTTTTAGTTTTAAAATGTCATTTTTTTGCTCACTTTCTTTTTTGAAACCTTTAACTATAAAAAAATAGTCCTAAACCTTAAAGTTATAGGACTATTTTTTTATGAATATAGTGAAAACTTAATAATATTCATTATATTTTTTAACAATCTATTTTGTTTTAATAATTTCCCTATATTTTTTAGGAGTAATTCCTTCATATTTTTTAAAAACTCTAATAAAATATCCGCAATCTTCAAATCCCAAATCTAATGATATATTTAAAATTGGCGTATTTGTATTTTCAAGCATTTCCTTTGCTTTTCCAACTTTCTTTTCATTAACGTAAACTGTGAAATTTACTCCCATTTCTCTTTTGAAAAGTTTACTAAAATAACAAGTACTTAAATTACATAAATTAGCCATTTTTTCTAAAGTTATATTTTCATTTAAACTTTTTTCTATGTATTCTATAGATGGATTAATAATAGATTCACTTTCCGAAAAAATTATTGTATCTTTATTTATTTCTTCTTCACAATCTTCGTTAATTTTTAAATTAACGAATAGCTCTTTCATTATTGCTGAAATTTCATCAGGTTTAAATGGCTTCAATATATAATCATTAACCCCTAAAACCAATGCTTTACGCATAAGTTCAAAATCATCATAAGCAGTAACCATTATTATAACTTTATTAGGGTATTCTTCTTTTATTATTTGAGAAGCCTTTATTCCATCTATTCCAGGCATCTTTACATCCATTATTATTACATCTGGATTAAATTTTTTATTAAACTCAATAGCTTCCCTTCCATTACTAGCTTCTGCTATAACATTTGCGTATTTTGTATTACCAATAACCATTTTTAACGCTTGTCTTTCTAGTGTTTCATCATCTACTATCATTATTTTAAGCATTATAAAACTCCTAATCATACTTCTTTTGGTATAGTAATCTTTATTACTGTACCATTTCTTATCTTACTATCTATATGTATCTCATAATCTTCACCATAGCAATAGCCCATTCTCTTATTTGCATTATTTATACCTATTTTATCTATGTTATTATCAAATTTAAAACTTAATTGTTCTCTTATTTCATTAAGTTTTTGTCTTGATATACCCGTTCCATTGTCTTCTATGTATATATTCAAATGAGCATTATTTTCTTCTGTATAAATTTTTATACAACCTCCACTTTCCTTAGTTTCTAATCCATGAACCACTGAATTTTCAACAAATACCTGAACAACCATAAATGGTATTTTAATATTTTTAAACTCTGATTTTATATTAATATCATAATTTAGCCTATCTACAAATCTAACTTTTTGAAGATTTAAATATGCTGTTATATAGTCTAACTCTTCTTCCAGAGTAACTATCTTGTTAGCTTTTTTTAATGTATATCTTAGCATTTTAGATAAATCATAAATAACTTCTTGAGTTTTTGGAGCCTCTTCTATTATTGCAAGTGATGAAATACTATTTAAAACATTAAATAAAAAATGAGGATTTATTTGAGATTGCAATGCTTTTAATTGACAAGACTTAAATTCTTTTTCAAGCTCTACTTTAGCTTTTTTTGCTTCTATAAATTTCATATTTTTTTCATTTAGCTCTTTTTGTGCCATTTTTAGCACAGCCTCTTCAACAATATAATTACTTATATGAAACATCATTTGAGCAACTGATTGTATTTTACTAAAACTAACTCTTGGCAATTCTTTGTAAAGGTTTAAAACTTCTTCCCTATCAGTTTTACTTAAGTCATTAAAATCATTTTTTATTGCCACTATTTCCTCTAAATCTATATCTTCATCATCTATCAGAACTTGCCCTGCCATAACCGAACCCAAATGTTGACCATTTATTATTATAGGTGTAGCAAAATCAACTAATCCTTTATGACATTTATATATGTATGGTTTTTCAATTCTAAGGGCCTCTAGTCCCCCTCTTGAGTCACATCTCTCACATAATTCAAAATAAGATTTGCTAGATCTCATAAATTTACAAAAGTCACTACATTTACTATGTTTTGTAGCTGGCTTACCTTTGTAATCCACAGTAATTATTGACATTTCTGTAGCTTCAGCTATATCATCTTGTATTTTTTGAAATACTTCTATGTCTAAAATATCATTTAAGTTCAATAATTCCTTCAGTTGTCTCCCTTCCTTTCTACATTTTTGGTGTTTTAATAGCTAGTTTCTTATTTAATTGTTATTTTTTGTTTAATATCATTATATTGTTGTAAAAAAGATTTTTCAATACAATTTTTATCCCTGAGTGATTAAAATTTTTTAAAACTCTACTAAAAACAAAAAAATATTACTGCAAAACAAAATTTCCAGTAATATTTTAATAACAAATTTATAAAATTCTTATTTTCTTTTTATAGATTTTATACCCTTTCCTAGCAAAGCCAGTTTCACGGGATGCGAATCTTTTTGAATAATCACCTGGTAAAAATATAGTATTTTTTAATGCTTTTTCTATCTTATATTATTAAATCTTCGCCTGTTGCATTTGAAGTTCCCCCTAGTATTTCTTCTCCAAAAACATTGTCATTCATTAATTTTATTATACAAATAAAATCTTCACTTTTATCTATTACTGAGTTTATATCTTTTTTGAACCTTATTAATTTAGATGGAGACATTTCTCCTCTAAATACAGATTTTTGAAAATGTGATAGGTATTTTTTACATACTTTAAATACTTTATTTACACGTTTTTCATTTACATCATAAAAAACAAAAGCATAATTATAATTACTAATTTTACTCATTAAAAATCCTCCATATAAAATAAATACATTTTGCGTTCTCTTATTACTGTTAAAAAGCCTAATTCATAACTACTCTATAAAAATCAAAATCCTTCTTTCAATCTAAATGGTATAAACTCTTTTTCTTCCATTATATATTTTATAAGTTTATAACAATCAAGCTTCATCGCAGTTCTATAACTAACTCTTCTTTTTAATTTAGGATGATTAAATACAGTTTCTAGCCTATCTTCAAATGCCGCAATAAATATCTTTTTACCTTCTTCATTTAATAAGCAGTAATTTACTTTCTTATCAAAATGCTTACTTACTTGCAATTTTTTATTATTAACTAAATCAAATATTGTCTTATATACTATTACGGGCTTAAAAACTTCGCTTATATCTAAACTCAATGAAAACCTCCCCTCTGAGGGTTCATGCAAGTAACTTATTCTTTGATCTAAATGTGTTCTATAAATTGCCGAAATTGTTTTTGTATATAGAAGCGAATTTCCAAAAGAAATAAGTGCATTTATTGGATTATCAGGTGGTCTTTTTACTCTCTTATTAATAATAAAGTCCTCTGGTAAAAAATTTTTAAATTCACTATAAAATCTTTGCCATACTTCCCCTTCAGCAGCCATAAGCTCTTTTATATTTTGTGAATTTTCTACTCTATTAAAAAACTCATCTTTAATCCAATCTATAGTATTCTTTACTTCTTTTTTATTATGTTTATAGTAATGATATAAAACTTCACTTATATTAAGTCCTATACCTTTTACTATGGCTTTTGCAATAATTAATCTAGATGTATTATATTTTTCAACTTGTTTTACTAATAATCTTCCACTATTGTATTGATCTTTAGGATAAAATGTTCCACTATAGCCTTCAAAGTAATTAAAGAAATGAACCACCACATTATTCTTTGATAAGAAATCTAACAATTTTGTGTTTATACTTACCTCATTTAGGCAGTAAATTTCTTTGGTATTTTCAATTGGAATATATACATTTTTTCCATCTCTTCTAAAACATAATGAGTTATCTTTTCTAGTCAATTCTCCCATAGATGATATATATCTTGTACTTCCCATATAAATCCTCCATACACCCTAACTTATATTTTTTATATTTCGCATATTTTAAGTACTAAAATTTTATTAAATATAGCAATACTCATAATATGCACATTTCTTGCAGGTTGGTTTATTTAATACTTTAGGTATTTCATTTTCTGAAATTAATTTTTTAATTTCCACTACATATTTATCAAGTTGTTTTTCTAACTCTTCATTTAAATCAATATAGACAATTTTTTTATCAGATTTATTTTTTTCTACACATTCTAATTTTCCTTTTCTTAGTATGCCCTTACTCTTTAGCACTTTTAAATAATACAATAGCTGCCACTTGCCAGCTTCCATATCTGCATCTGATTTTTTAACTTCTGTTAAATATTCAGATGTAAGTTTATCTAATTTGATATTATCAATTGTTATTTCAGTGTTATTAGACTTTGCTGCCTTTTCTTCATGAATTGCTTTTCCGATCTTAACAATTTCACTATTGTCTTCTAAATTAAGTCTATTTCCGTGTAGATAACACTGCCTTTTACAGTGAAAATAATAATTAATTAAAGTACCATTTACTCTCAAACTATAATATCTCCTTTCATTAAATATCTAAAAACAACCCTATTTCATTTGCAAATTTCTCTTTATTAAGTTTTTCACCTTGAAAATATTGTTCTCCATTTTCTATATAATAAAGTTCTCCAATTTTATCAGTATAAGGCAAGTCAACATTCTTTTTAATCTCATAAATAAAGTAATTCATTTTACTTTTTGCTACAGATAACTTAACTTGCTTTTCTGAATAATCCATAGAATTGTTATTTAAAAGACTTTTATATTCTTTCCAAACTTCTCTTCCATCAATTTCTATGATTTTATTATTTTCGTTCTTTTTTATAGTTCTACCTAAATAAATAGACATGTTCCAATTATTCTCTTCTATAAGTTTCATTCTTCTTTCAACATCTACAAAATTAAGCTTCCCAACTACTTCTTTAAAGAAATTTTTCAAATTGCTTTCATTAAAAGAATCATTGTATTTAACCTTTATCATATTAAGTACAGGTTCATAATACTTATTAAAATCTTTATTCACTAAAACTTTTCTCATTTCATCATTTAATAAACTTAAATCACTATTAACTCTAACATCATTTTTATATATTAAATCCGTCTTATCTAAATTAAAAAAGTATACTTCTCCCTTTCTTTTGCATGATCTATTGATTCTCCCCATAAATTGTTCGTCACTATCTAACTTAGAAACATCCTTATATCCTATATCCATATCAATATCTACACCTGCTTCAATAACTTGAGTAGAAATTAATATTATTCCTCTTTTCTTAGTTTCTTCACTACTTATTAAATCTAAAATCCTTTTTCGCTCTATAGCATTATCATCACCTGTCATAAGCTCTATAATTAGATTTAATTCGTCATTTTCTATATCTTCCTTAATATTATTATAGAAATCATATGCACTTTGCTTTTTTATAAACTCAATAAGTATCTTCTTTTTTCTTTTACTATTTTCTTTTACATGTTTATAAAGTACATCTAATGTATCATCTAAATCCATAAGTTCATAGCTTACTTTTACTCTATCTTTAAATAGTGAATTAGAAAAATACTTTTCTCTGTTCTTAATTAAATTTGCACTATCCAAATCATCTTTACCTAGCTTTATTTCTTCTGAATTAATATCTTTAACACTATCTTCAACATTAATTAAAGCATTAAGATTTGGCAAAGTTGCTGACATTATTATTACTTTCATATTCAAGACTTTAGCAAAATTATTTAAGAATGATATTATTTCACTCCAAATAATATTCTTATAACTTTGAATTTCATCTAGAACTATTATAGAATTAGCTAATTGATGAAATCCAAATGCACTTTCTTTTGAAAAACCAAACATTGTATTAAATAAACTTACATGAGTAGTTAAAATCATTGGATAATTTAAAAATTGTCTATTTAATAATGCTTTAGCATAATACTTATAATCTTCTTCTTCCTCTTCTAATCCTTTATCTTTTTTATCCATCTTTATAGGAAATATAGAGTTTATAATAGCTATCTTATTTAGTATTTCTTTATCTTTCCCAAAAGTTTTATTTAAAGTTTCTAAGTTTTGTTCCACCAATGTATTAAAAGGATATACATAAAATATCTTTTTAAGCTCCTTATTATGTTCCATTAGCTTAAAACTTAAATTCATAGATACATTGCTTTTACCACTACCTGTTGGTGCTTCTAAGAAGAATATGTTCTCATCCTTATTTTTAGATAATTCTCTTTCTGCATCTAAAAACATCTCATTTCTTAATATATTAATATCTTTTTCATTTTTTAAATCTTTATTTTCATTTGTATAATCATTAGATTCATATTTTCTTATACTCTTATATACTTCTGTATCTTTATATACATGGTAAAATTCATCTATTTCTTCTAATTCACCAAAAGTCTTTATCTTAGTGCCACTCATAAATTCACTAGTAGAATAAAAGTCACAAGCTACAAGCAACGAATATAATAATTTGCTATATGTATATAAAACAATTGTATTCTCTTCACTTGTTCTTTTAATATATTTCTTTGTATTGTCACATTGCTTTTTTATTTTATTCTCTGATAAAACAAATTCTTTTGTATAGATCTTTCTATAATTATTTTCAAATATATTGATTACTTTGGCTCCATCTCCACCCTCATAAAACATATCTAAAAATCCTAAAAAATCATCTAAATTTCCATGATGCTTAGATATAATGTACGCATTTAAAAACAATATTGTTCTCACTTGCTTTTTTTCTGCTAATTCTAAACTTAATACTTTATTAAGATAATAATCTATATATAATACAGCTGATATTATTGAATGCCTTGTACCAATTTGACTAAAGCTTTCTACATCTTCTTTTAAAGGATTATCCATATTTTTGATTTGAAAGTATGGATTTATCTTGCCAATATCATGAAATGCAATTGTGTTTATTAAAAGCTCTCTAAAAACTTTTCTTCCATCATTACTTAAATCTTTAAAATATATATTTTCAAAATTTAAAAATATTTTATCTAATCCTTTTGATTTAATTATTTTATTAAAATACTCTTTACATAGATCTGTATGTTCTTTTAATGTTTCTTTTTCAATACACTCTTTTTTATATTTTTCAAATTCATTCTTATTTGTTCCTTCTTTTAAATGAGCATAGAAATCATATTTACTACTTATTAATTCTTTTGTATCAATTACATTAATTTCATCAAAATACAAACTAAATCCTCCTAAATTTAAAGGAGGGTTCCCCCTCCTGAAGTTCACATCCTAATAGATTCGTTCTATTAATATTAATAAATTTCTACTAGTCTTATTTAATTAATAAAATACAATATTATTATTTTTAATCTTATATACACTACATTTGCTATCACTGCATACTTTGATATTTGTATATAAAAAGCTTTTTAACTCATACATATTAGTATCTTCATTTAAGCTAATAGGCAATTTCTCTTCATACTTAAAAGTTTCTTCATAAATATCATCTTCATACTCATCTTCTTCATTCAAAACTACTTTGAAAGATTCTTTAGTAAAAAGACAATTAATTTTATTAACATTACTTCCATCTAATATAGACTCTGTATCCAGCAATTCTACATTAGATATGTCAGCATAATGATCATTTTTACCTAGGTATGGTGAATATACAGCTTTATGATTAATTAAATTATCTGCAATTTTTTGACTTTCTTCATTTTCAATTAAAACATATATATCCCAAGAAGGATTTTCAAGCCATTGTTCCTTAACTATTAAATTGCCTCCTTGTTCTTTTGATGCATATCCAACAGAATTATTAAAGCACTGCACTTTCTTAGGTATAAATCCCTTTTCATTACTAGGTGCTATAGATACCTTTAGATCTTTTAGTTTTTCATAAAACTCTGGAAATTTAATTTTAACTTCATCTTTTTTCTTTTTTTCGCTTAATTCTTCCTTAAGCTTCATTTGATTATATCCACCATATCCAAGCACGGAGCCAAATAACCCTAATAAAGCTACTTTATGAATATTTCCATAAGTAAAATAGAGATAAGTATTTACATCTGGTTTCTTAAAAAATGCTGTTTTTCCACTCAATTTAAACTTTAAAACCTTCATATTTTACACCTCTTCTTGTGTAAATATATTATAAACTTTAGCTCCTTTTATTTCAGATTCAAGGATAGTTGTATATGGATTATAATAAATTTCAATATTCTTAACTTTATCAGAAACAGAATTAATTAAATCTGAACACTCTAGCTTTATAATGTTTTTACCTTTATCTTTATTAAAGATCACAAACTCTGATAAATTAGGAAGATATAAATCTTCTTCAGTTTCTATAAGTAAAGCAAATTCATTTTCACATCCTACCTTTGAATTAGTTGCAAATGATGTTGCACTTACTAAAGAAGCTTTCTTAAATTTATCATAATCTTCTTCAGTGTAACCATCAGTTACACCAAGTTCTACAAATTCCTTATATGCAAGTGGATTTATTGTAAATGGATAAAAATAGTGTGCTTCATTACTTACAATCTTAGTTCCAAGAGTTGAATTTTTAGCTTCATCAGAATCACCACTATCTTTTGAACCATCTCTAAAAGGAGAAAGTATTTGTTGTTCTTCTGGATTTGTATCTTCATATTTATTAAATCCTTGACCGATTTGAACAGCTCCAGTTATAGATATGTTATTACCTTCTTCTGCAAAAGTTGCTCCAAAATTCTTAACATCAATTGCACTAAATAAATTCACCAAAACATCTTTAGTATTTTTGCATTTCTTTAAGTCTTCAACATTAAAAATTTGCTCATATCTTTCTTTTAAGGCTCTTGGGACTAATTGAACTTCACCTTTTTTTTCTGAAAATCTCATAGATTTAATATATAAAACTTTTTCTCCATTATTATCCCACATTTTTTTCATTGGATATTTTAAAGCTTTATCGCTTCCAAATGTATCCCCGTTTGAAGTTGTCTTTGGGTATCCAGTAAAATCTGCATTCCAATTTGCCATAACAGATGAAATTCCAATTACTCCATAAACTCTCTTATTCATTTACACTTCCTCCTTATTGTCACTTTCGTAAATTAAACTACTATTTAAATATCCTGCAATAATCATATCTTGATTCACAGTACTTTCAGGTTTATATCCTAAAATCATTGCGTATAAATTCTTAAATCTTCTTCCATTCATATCAATATCATAATTATATTTCTTATAGAAATTTCTAAGTTTCTCTTTTATAATTTCATTATTTTTACCATTAATAAATGGATTAGCTAAAGAATGTGGTTTCTTCTTACCTTTGTTCTTAGATAATAAATAATTTACTAATTGTCCTACTGCAAAATAATATTCATCATCATTTTCAATTTTACCTGTTGTAGGTGCATTTATTTTTTTTCTTAAAGTTTCCTTCAAGTCAAATATTATATCTGCCATATCATCATTTCCTTCCTTAAAATATTCAATAAGTGACCACCTCAAATTAAACTGATGGGATGCCTTAATAATATATCCGTTTATAATAGACCCCTTTACTAAACTTAAAGAAACTCTGTTTAAAATTTTGAAAACTCCATTATCTATTCCTTTATAGATCCAATTAAATAATGATTCTCTAGCTAGTAATAAGTTACTCTTTAATGATCCATCATTTATTTTCAACTCTCCTGGTTCTGTAAAATAATTTGCAATTAAAAACTTTGAAAAAAATACCTCATTTAATATATCTTGAAATTCCTTTACTGTAGTACACGAACCATATTTTTGAATAGATACATTTTTTGAAGCTAAATCTAAATTTAAAATATTCCTGAATTTTAATTTTTTAGTTAAATTGTATTTATATCCAGTTATAATATCATAATCATGTATTTCTACTTCTTTTCCTTTTTTAATTCTTAAAAATGAGCCTTTAAATTCTCTTTCTGGTAATTCACCATTTTTATATGATTTAATTTCATTTTCAATATTATCAAAGTAAATATTTGTTTTGCCTACTGCTACAAGATTCATTAAGTAATCAAAAAACTTTCTTTGAAGTAATACTTCTCTCTTATCTATTAAATAAGGTACACCTACTTTTCTGCTTTTATTTTCCAAATAAGGTTTCTTAGAATTAAGTCCCATATTATCATTTGGTAAACCATAAATATTATTATTAAAATTCACATTAAAATCATTACTATTATAAATATTAGGAATTAAATACCTCATTCCTTCTCTTTTATAATTTTCAGTAGGATAGTTAAAGAATACTTTTAAATAATCCTTACCACTAATATCAATTGTTAAATTAAATATATTTTCCTTAATCCATGCTTTTATATTTTTTAATGTATCTACATTAACTAAACCAATTTCTTCTTCAACAGATTCATATATATTAGTTGCTTTCTTAGACTTAGAATATTTAACTCTAGGGTTAGATAAAATAGCATAATAACTATCTATTATTTCATCTGTTAATTTCCCATTAGTTAAGCTCTCTTTCTTTACAAAAAAAGAAAAATAATTATTGCTATGAATTACTTTTTTTCCATCTATAGGCTTATTCATATCAATAAGCTTACTATTGTAATCCCACGCACAAACATGATCAAAGTATTTATTACTCCTATCTATTTCTTTAGTTTTCTTATTTTGCTTTATGTTAACTACTTCCTTAATTCCAAACGAGTCATCTTTAGGTTCTACTATGACATAAGTTCCGTCTGCTGGCACATATGTATCTAGTATTATTTTATCGCCTTTTTTTTCTAACTCATGTTGAAATACTTCTAAACATTCTTTTAACAAATTATATTCACCTCCTTAAAGCCATCTATAATTTATAAATCCAAAACCCCTTCCATTATTCTCAAGTATGCCTGTCCCAATACTCATATATGCTAAATTTTGAGCCATTTCATTTTCAGCTATATTTAAAGAAATTTTATCCCCTAAAAGTTTTATTTCTTTATAAGATGTGGCAATTGGTTTTTTATTTTTAAATTCTATTGTAGTATACAAATCAAAATCTTCATTTATTTTGGTATCTAATATAGAATTATATTTTTTAATAAGATTTTCTTTTAATCTACGTTCAAAATCGTCTATAGTCATTTTACTCTTCCAGTAACCATTATTACTTTTCATAATAGCTGGAGTTATAGAATAAATCTTATCAATATGCTTTTTAGGAATTATTCTTATTTCAGAAGTTAATGCTTTTATATAATTATCAAATTCATTTACCAATACATTATTAAAAAATTTTGCTAAATTTTTATCTATTGTCCTAATAGTTAATGTATATACATTATTCTTTTTATAAACTTTATCTTTTTCTATTGGATATAACGAATCAAAACAATAATATTTAAATTTATTACTTTTATGAAACTTTAAAAGTTCTTCATTCTTGGATAATCCTTTATCAATAAATGCACTTAAATTTGATTGCAAATTTTCTAAAATTATATCTTCTAAAAGAAAAACTTTTAATTTTATTTGAAATACATTCATAATCATACCTCCTTGTAACAATTTTACTATTAATTGATTTATTTGTAAATAATTGTAGTGATATCACATCATATGTTACTATTAATTCTACATATTTTTATTATAAGCAAATTTAAATACATCTTATGTTATAATTCTATACTATTTTACTTTTATAACTATATTTTTACTTTTAATATTCTTTAAATTAATTATTTTTTCGCCAGATTGTTTATTTTTATTTCTTTTCATTATGTTTTACCCTCACTTCAAATTTTTATTATTAGTAATGACATTATAAAACCTTGCACTTATATAATGAACATTTTATTCTAATAATATACATAATTTTATAAATATTTATTTTAATATTAAAAATAGCAGTAATAAACTTTAATTTAGCTTATTACTACTATCAAATATATCTCTAAATCTATTCATATTAAAAATGTTAAAATTCAACTCAGTTCTTCTTATATAAATAATAAAACAATGTCAAAAAAGAGTTGTATTAATTAAGTTAAAAACCAATTAATACAACTCTACTTTCTTATAGAATACTAATGACTTTCTGCTTTCCTAAGAACATTTACTTCTTCTTCTGTTAATCTAGTTTTTATATATTTGTAAAGCTTTATTTTTTGCTTTATCATAGATTACTAATTCTTCTGCTAATCTTATTTTTGCTTCATAAATATCTTCATCTTTTTGTTTTGTTTCTAATAAGCTTTTTGCCATTTTAAATACTAATCTTAATGGATTATCTTCACTTGTATTTTCTAAGTTTATCTTTTAATCTAACCTTTATTATCTTATCTGATATTATTTTTTTCTGCACTATCTTTATCAAAAATATCCTTTTGAATTTCTTGTAATTCTTGATCTAGACTTTCAGTTCCAAGTTCTCATACAATATTATCAAATATCTCTGGAAAAAGTAATTCTACTATTTCAATTTCAAAGGCTTCTAATAGATTAATGAATATATTTAAATGTGGGCATTAAAATCATGCTTTTTAATCAAGTTATTTCATGCCCTTCTTACTTATCACTACTATTATATTTTCTTAATATATTTATATTATATCTTATATATTGTAGTTTATAAACTTAATCTAAAGAAATTTTTTCTTACCCCTATTTTTATGTAATAATATAGCAATTATTTTAAAATTATCCTCTAAAGGTTACTCATACAATTAAAACTTTATTTAAATACATCTCATGTTAATGTTAATCCAGCATTGCAGTTAGTTATAAGTGGATATTATGTATTTAAATACATCTCATGTTAATGTTAATCTTAATATTACCTCTGCAAACTTCATTAAAAGCTAATTATTTAAATACATCTCATGTTAATGTTAATCCATGATATACAATAGGTTATTAGATACTACTTAATAATTTAAATACATCTCATGTTAATGTTAATCATATTATATAAAGAAAGCGAGTTGTATTAAAAAAATTTAAATACATCTCATGTTAATGTTAATCATGAATATGTGGAATGGTCAAATACCTTCTGCATAATTTAAATACATCTCATGTTAATGTTAATCTATTTGCCACCATTATATATAGCTGTAGTTATTCCATTTAAATACATCTCATGTTAATGTTAATCAATTAAATTAAAGTTATACCTAAACTTTAAAGGTAAATTTAAATACATCTCATGTTAATGTTAATCGTTCTAGTCGGTTAATCTATAAGAAACAGCTTAAAGCATTTAAATACATCTCATGTTAATGTTAATCGTATCAATATCATCATTATCTTTTGGTATATTCTTTTCATTTAAATACATCTCATGTTAATGTTAATCTAAGTTCCAATTCTGAAAAATCAATTTCTACTATATTTAAATACATCTCATGTTAATGTTAATCTAATGAAAGGAAGTTGGAAAGAATGAAAATAAAAGCATTTAAATACATCTCATGTTAATGTTAATCTTAGTAAAACAAACAGCTTTAGGAGGGATTTAAAAAATTTAAATACATCTCATGTTAATGTTAATCAGATATATGTAGTTACTAATACTATATGTTAGTATAATTTAAATACATCTCATGTTAATGTTAATCTAAAGAAGGCAAAGTAATTTGTGATTTACCAATAGAATTTAAATACATCTCATGTTAATGTTAATCTAATCATAAATTTTGAAATTACAATAGATAATGGATTTAAATACATCTCATGTTAATGTTAATCAAATTAATATCATGGTCAGATTTATTATTCTTTAGATTTAAATACATCTCATGTTAATGTTAATCTTGTTCCAAGTATCACAGAATATTTTGGAATGATATTATTTAAATACATCTCATGTTAATGTTAATCTACTTGCACTATCTTAGAAGAGATAGACCATAAACTATTTAAATACATCTCATGTTAATGTTAATCTCACAAATAAATACTAATAAAGAAATATTTAAAGAATTTAAATACATCTCATGTTAATGTTAATCCTTAAGTTGCTCTTAAAAACAAGGGAGAAATTAAAAATTTAAATACATCTCATGTTAATGTTAATCAGCACTTAATCGAAAGGTAGAAGATATTTGGTACCTATTTAAATACATCTCATGTTAATGTTAATCGAGAATGAGGAATATTTAGAAGCAGAAACATCTACATTTAAATACATCTCATGTTAATGTTAATCAGAATATTGTAAAAAATATATAAATGCTTATAGACGATTTAAATACATCTCATGTTAATGTTAATCTCATTATCATTTTGTAACTCAATAACTTCATAGTCTATTTAAATACATCTCATGTTAATGTTAATCGAACACAATGACAGAAGTTATGATGTAAAATATGCATTTAAATACATCTCATGTTAATGTTAATCGATGGAGACAAGATGTATATTACTGGAGATATAGGATTTAAATACATCTCATGTTAATGTTAATCTATTGATTTATAGATTTTATAGGTCTGCCATTTATAAATTTAAATACATCTCATGTTAATGTTAATCGCTTAACCCAATATTTAAAAGTGGCTGTAAGCTAGATTTAAATACATCTCATGTTAATGTTAATCTGCAATAAAACAAGCTATAAAGAAAGAATATGAGGATTTAAATACATCTCATGTTAATGTTAATCTTCACCATTGCTCCATGCCTTTATTTCTTGCATAGCATTTAAATACATCTCATGTTAATGTTAATCTTTCACCTTTTGAATCAAAGCAATACCATTTCCCATATTTAAATACATCTCATGTTAATGTTAATCCAGTAGATAAAGAAGTTAAAAAGCTATGTTGTGGAAATTTAAATACATCTCATGTTAATGTTAATCATTCCATTTGCTTTACACCATCCTAAAGGTATTGAATTTAAATACATCTCATGTTAATGTTAATCCATCTATATTCCTTCGTAGTGCTATCCCACAGCTCTATTTAAATACATCTCATGTTAATGTTAATCAGTCGGTTTTTTCTTTTCCTTTATCATTTGTATAGTATTTAAATACATCTCATGTTAATGTTAATCCTCCTACTTTAATCAACTTGCATACCTCCATTTTCGATTTAAATACATCTCATGTTAATGTTAATCTGGTCTATCATCACTATTATAGCTTTTACCATCATATATTTAAATACATCTCATGTTAATGTTAATCTATGAGCCACAAATAGAAGCTGACAACGTTCAAGAGTATTTAAATACATCTCATGTTAATGTTAATCTAGTTATAATATATAAAATAAAGAGGTGTTTTGAAAATTTAAATACATCTCATGTTAATGTTAATCTTTTAATTGCTGCTAATTCATCTATAGTAACCATGATTTAAATACATCTCATGTTAATGTTAATCGAGCTTTCATAATCATTAATCCCTACAATAAATTCATTTAAATACATCTCATGTTAATGTTAATCTAATCCAGCTAAATGTAACTCTGCTCTTTCTGGTATATTTAAATACATCTCATGTTAATGTTAATCCTATTTCTTTTTCAATATCTTTTATTTCTTCCTCAATTTAAATACATCTCATGTTAATGTTAATCAAATTAACGTATCTCTCGGTTGTCTTAATGTTGCTAATTTAAATACATCTCATGTTAATGTTAATCCCAATTGAACCTAAATCATATAGTGCAATACTTACATTTAAATACATCTCATGTTAATGTTAATCTGCAATAGTTGATGAATACCATCAACACTTAACAAGATTTAAATACATCTCATGTTAATGTTAATCACTTATAATCTTCTAACTTTTGCTGCGCTTCCTTCATTTAAATACATCTCATGTTAATGTTAATCGCCTACAATATCTTGTGGAATGCTAGGTGTACATTGATTTAAATACATCTCATGTTAATGTTAATCCTAATAATGATTATATTCTAGATATTTTAGAAAAATTTAAATACATCTCATGTTAATGTTAATCCTATAGATATACTTTAAATTTGGTGGTGTACTTAACATTTAAATACATCTCATGTTAATGTTAATCTCAATTTACACACTTAATCAAGATCTAGTTGATGTATTTAAATACATCTCATGTTAATGTTAATCTAAGAACTTTTCAAAAGCCCATATAGATTTTAAAGGATTTAAATACATCTCATGTTAATGTTAATCCAAATTGACATTGATATAAATAATGACATTCAACAATTTAAATACATCTCATGTTAATGTTAATCATAGTCTTTGTAAGAGTTTGTGTCGCTCTTAACTAATTTAAATACATCTCATGTTAATGTTAATCATATTGCTTTCAAAAAAGCATAATTTATTTAACTTAATTTAAATACATCTCATGTTAATGTTAATCTATTCTTTGCTTTCACTTCCATTAAAGAATAATCCTATTTAAATACATCTCATGTTAATGTTAATCTAAAATAAAAAATAAAGAAGTAAGCTTCTTATTAAGATTTAAATACATCTCATGTTAATGTTAATCGTAAAGCAATATACGTAGTTATCAATACTATGTTTATTTAAATACATCTCATGTTAATGTTAATCCTACATCAATATAGTGGACTTTCATATCTCCTACATTTAAATACATCTCATGTTAATGTTAATCTCTCCAATGACTTCCTGATTTTTATTTATTATAGTTATTTAAATACATCTCATGTTAATGTTAATCCTTGTTTTTTGCTTACAAATACATTTTACGTACTTAATTTAAATACATCTCATGTTAATGTTAATCTGTCTACTTACAGCTACGAACATTCCCTTAGAATTATTTAAATACATCTCATGTTAATGTTAATCTTTAATATGCTCTACTGTAAATGTAGTTGGATTTACATTTAAATACATCTCATGTTAATGTTAATCTAATCAACAATAACATCACCATCATTAGAATCACTATTTAAATACATCTCATGTTAATGTTAATCTTGTATTCATTACTATTAAACATATAGTCATAAAGTATTTAAATACATCTCATGTTAATGTTAATCCCAATGGAATTACTATGTAGCAGAATCTAATGTAACATTTAAATACATCTCATGTTAATGTTAATCATTGTTTTTTCCCTACCTCTAACAATATTTAATGAAATTTAAATACATCTAATGTTAATGTTAATCTGAAAATTATCCAAAACCTACAACTTTATTTATAACATTTAAATACATCTCATGTTAATGTTAATCATATTTACCTTGCCTTGAACTAATAATCCAAATTTAATTTAAATACATCTCATGTTAATGTTAATCCTCCTGCTATTTCTAAACAACTATTCCATTTATCATTTAAATACATCTCATGTTAATGTTAATCTCTGTTACTATTCCATTGATTCCACATACTTCACAATTTAAATACATCTCATGTTAATGTTAATCAGTAAGAAATTCACATTCCCATATGGAAGATGTTTATTTAAATACATCTCATGTTAATGTTAATCGATAACTCCCTTTGGAATTGATGCATTTTCTTTAGATTTAAATACATCTCATGTTAATGTTAATCGCTGATGTAGAAAGAGATATGAAAGAGACTCCAAATTTAAATACATCTCATGTTAATGTTAATCTTTTATCTTCATCTCCACTCCCATCCCATCCATATATTTAAATACATCTCATGTTAATGTTAATCGCTTAGGAATAGGTTCAGCCATTAAAACTTTCAGATTTAAATACATCTCATGTTAATGTTAATCTGAAAAGGCTGCGTTTATAAAACCTTATCGAGAAGAATTTAAATACATCTCATGTTAATGTTAATCTTAGATTTAAGGAGGAATCTTTCATGGATTTGAAATTTAAATACATCTCATGTTAATGTTAATCTAGATTATTTAAAAGATTCTACAAATGTTTCAGGAAATTTAAATACATCTCATGTTAATGTTAATCTGAATTAGATGTTGTATTACCTGTAAGCAATAATTAATTTAAATACATCTCATGTTAATGTTAATCCCTAAACCAAGATCATAAAATTCAGTAGTTTTATGCATTTAAATACATCTCATGTTAATGTTAATCCAGGAACATTTAGTACTGATCTAAATAAAATTAAATTTAAATACATCTCATGTTAATGTTAATCTCACTAACGCAGCAACTTAGGGTATAGCCTTATTTATTTAAATACATCTCATGTTAATGTTAATCTTCTTTTGTTTTTCCATTGCAATTATAAATAGCACCATTTAAATACATCTCATGTTAATGTTAATCAATGAGCAATATTTAATGGAATTATTTTTTGAATAATTTAAATACATCTCATGTTAATGTTAATCTTGAAAAATTAGTATAAAGTAGGTGTAAAAAAATGAAATTTAAATACATCTCATGTTAATGTTAATCATATTATAATAATAGCTTTTAAGTTGCCCTATTGAATTTAAATACATCTCATGTTAATGTTAATCTCTTTAGCTTTTTTAGTAAGTACATTAAGTTCTTGTATTTAAATACATCTCATGTTAATGTTAATCTATGCTTTGAATAACTGAACTTGGCCACTTTTTCTAATTTAAATACATCTCATGTTAATGTTAATCTTATAAATTCCTACTCTAGTAATCATATTTTGCATATTTAAATACATCTCATGTTAATGTTAATCAATCAAATAAAAATAAGGTTGTAGGCTATATGGAACATTTAAATACATCTCATGTTAATGTTAATCTTGATTGAGTACATAATCATTGTTTTTGCAAGACATATTTAAATACATCTCATGTTAATGTTAATCAAGCAGAACTTAACAAGTTACAAGATAAATATGATTATTTAAATACATCTCATGTTAATGTTAATCGATGAAACCAAGTATAGTTGGTATGGAAAACTTAGATTTAAATACATCTCATGTTAATGTTAATCAGGCAAATTAAATGACGGTACAACCTATTTTATAGAATTTAAATACATCTCATGTTAATGTTAATCTCTACACCCTTTCTTACTACCTTAAGCATTTGATGCATTTAAATACATCTCATGTTAATGTTAATCTAGCTACCAAGATCCTCATACATCTTAAAAGTGTTATTTAAATACATCTCATGTTAATGTTAATCTCTTAATAGAATGTTGAGTGATATAGATGGTTCTTAATTTAAATACATCTCATGTTAATGTTAATCTACTGTAAGAACAAATGCTATTAAAAATCTAACTAAATTTAAATACATCTCATGTTAATGTTAATCTTTATTACTATTCAAACAAATTATTAAAATAATTATATTTAAATACATCTCATGTTAATGTTAATCGGTATTGTTTATAGTATGAATGGTGGGGTAAAAGAATTTAAATACATCTCATGTTAATGTTAATCCCTCCTGCTATTTCTAAACAACTATTCCATTTATCATTTAAATACATCTCATGTTAATGTTAATCTCAACTCCACAATTCGAAAGAATAACTTATACTATATTTAAATACATCTCATGTTAATGTTAATCATATTTAAAAAATAGAAAAGGAGAATAGATATGTTATTTAAATACATCTCATGTTAATGTTAATCCCACAGTGGATTTCCAAGTGGCTTTGATACTTTATAATTTAAATACATCTCATGTTAATGTTAATCTACCAGCGTGGAGAGCTAGGACAATTAAATCACATAATTTAAATACATCTCATGTTAATGTTAATCCAATACTACAACAAAGATAGAACAATCTAGTACAGGATTTAAATACATCTCATGTTAATGTTAATCAAGAAACGATATGAATTAAGTAGTAATAAATATTTATTTAAATACATCTCATGTTAATGTTAATCCTTCTATAAGAAAACATGGAATGTATGCAACAGAATTTAAATACATCTCATGTTAATGTTAATCATAATTATGAATGTTAAAAATGGTTTTAGTGAGTAATTTAAATACATCTCATGTTAATGTTAATCAAAACTCTATTAGTGTAATATTCTCATATTGCCTATATTTAAATACATCTCATGTTAATGTTAATCGTTCAAGGCAAGGTAAATATTGTATTGCAAAATAGATTTAAATACATCTCATGTTAATGTTAATCCTGTACTGCTATTATAGATGGAAAATCGTATATTTTATTTAAATACATCTCATGTTAATGTTAATCAGATTAACTAAAAACTAGCTAAGAGGAGGTTAAAAAATTTAAATACATCTCATGTTAATGTTAATCAAAACAATTAAAATCAAAACGTATGATTATAAAAAATTTAAATACATCTCATGTTAATGTTAATCAGGTTATTGTAATGTTTGGGCTAATATAAATGGAAATTTAAATACATCTCATGTTAATGTTAATCCATTAATCATCTACTCCTTTTATTGTATCAATTCTAATTTAAATACATCTCATGTTAATGTTAATCTAGTAGAACAAAAGTTAGATTTTAGCGATTGGGTTCCATTTAAATACATCTCATGTTAATGTTAATCTGATTAGTCCTATAAAAAGCATTCTAATAAAAAAATTTAAATACATCTCATGTTAATGTTAATCCTTTACAGAGTTAGTATAGACGACTTGATAAATGGATTTAAATACATCTCATGTTAATGTTAATCCTGCAATACTAATACTCTTGGTGTAGCTTTTGAAGGATTTAAATACATCTCATGTTAATGTTAATCTTAGTTACTACTTCTTCAGCTTTAACTTCTTCAACTATTTAAATACATCTCATGTTAATGTTAATCATGATGCCAGTAGTTTTAACAAAAGCAACTGACTAATTTAAATACATCTCATGTTAATGTTAATCACAATATATAAATGTCAACCTATGAATGTAAGTTTTCGATCATTTAAGAATGTAGTTTTTTAATCTTCGTCTTGCTTAAAATGATCTTTTAGTCTATACGACTTTCCATTAATTGTAACAACATGGGCATGATGTAAAACTCTATCTAATATAGCGCTAGCTATAACAGCATCATAAAAAATGTCATCCCAAGAATTAAAATTTATGTTGGTAGTTAAGATAGTACTTTTCTTCTCATATCTCATGTCGATTAATTGAAAAAATAATTTTGAATCTTCTTTATCTATAGGTAAATAACCTAATTCATCAATAATAAGAAGCTTATATTTACTAAAGTGCTTAAGTCTAGCATCTAATCTGTTTTCTAGATTTGCTCGCTTTAGCTGCTGTAACAAATCATTACACTTAATAAAATAAGTACTGTAACGTCGCTTCGCAGCCGCGATTCCTATAGAAGTAGCAAGATGTGTTTTACCAACTCCACTAGAACCTAGAAATACAATGTTTTCTTTTGATTCTAAAAAACGCAATGTTAAAAAATCTAAGATTTGATCTTTATTAATTCCAGGTTGAAAATTAAAGTCAAAATCTTTAATTTCTTTTTGATGTGGAAAAGCTCCAACCTTAACCATAGATCTAATCATATTTGCTTCTTTACAGTCAATTTCATGAGCTGTAAGTTTAATAAGAGCATCAACAAAAGATAGATTATTTTTTGTTGTAAAATCAATAACTTCGTCCAAATGAGTAATCATTTGCTTCATTTTCAAATATTCTAAATTATTTATAAGTTGTGTATATGTACTATTCATTTTGGTATACTTCTCCTATCATTTTTAAATTATTTCTAGCTATTTCTTTTATTTCATATGAATTTTTATTAAATGTTAAAGCACTAATTTCAGCATAATGTTCAGCTTGATAATTTAATTTCTGATTTTGTATTTTATGAATAGTAACTAAATTTGTGTTATAATACACATGTAGTTGATCATCATAAACTTGAAGTTTTAGTTTTTTGCCTATATATTCTGGTGGTACAGAATATTGATTTGATTTATATGAAATCATGCTTTGACGATTTACTTTAACACTTGTGATGATTATTTTGTAGTGATTTCTTATCTGCTCTTTAGGCAGTTCAGATAAGAAATCTTTTTCTTTTTCTAAATGTAATATAGGTATTTTGCCAGTTGATGTATGGCATGTACTATTGATTCTATTGTTTAAATTTGCAACAAGTTTATGCAGACATTCATAATCTAAGGTTCCGTTATATGCTCTTATTTCATCTAATAGTTTCATAGGAGCTTCAACTTTAGCTTTTGTATTCGGTCTTCCTGCTATGCAGGGACGGACATTAAATCCATAGTCATCTGCAAATTGTTGAAATTTATTATTTACTTTTCCTTTAGAATAATTGGTTCTAGCTTCATCCATAACAGTTTTCATGTTATCTGTGAGTAATTCTTCAGGTACTCCTCCAAATGTTTCAAATGACTCATCTAAAAAAGAAAGTAGTACGTCTTGTGTTTTATCAAGAGATAATTTATATACTCTAAACCTTGAGTATGAAAGGATTAAAACAAAAACATTTATATTAATAACTTCACCTGTAGTTAAAATAAACTCTATATTTTCTTTCCAATCCAATTGTGCCTGTTTTCCTTTCTCAGTTTCATATCTCATAATCGAAGTAGTTGATATATGTCCTTTTTTCCTATTATTAAAGTACTCATTAAATTCTGAGTGATTAGAAATGTATCTTCTAAACGAAGATTGTGCGCAATCTAGTCCATGATTATCTTTAAGGTATTGCCATAAAATGCGCTTATAATAAAATACTTGAATTGAATCTTTACCAAGAAGCTCTTTTATAATAGGATCAAAAGCTTCTATTTTAGATTTGCAGTTTCTAGTAGTAGGTTTGACATATCCATTTAAATATTTGCCTACGGTTCGAGGATCAACACCAAGCTCTCTAGCTATCTGGCTTTTATTTACTTTCAAATTGTTTACCTCCATAATTGGCTTTAGTTTATGAAGATCTTCTAAAGTATTAATTTTAATTTCTGAATAAATATTAGTTTTTATAATCATAATTACCCCCAATAAATCTTGAGTAATTATAATTTATAAAAACTAAATTGTACATTCTTATATGATCGTTTCCTTACATTCTTATCGTATCATTTATACAATATGGGTTTGGGAGAAGTGAAGGTCAAAAGATTTAAATACATCTC
>NZ_JAMQHY010000043.1:56173-56305 GCF_023845705.1 Clostridium sp. ZBS15 | reverse complement strand
CTCATGTTAATGTTAATCAACAGGACAATGGAATAGCATATAGTCATTTTTATTATTTAAATACATCTCATGTTAATGTTAATCAATTAATGCAGGACTTAGTATTATAAATACTCTATGATTTAAATACAT
>NZ_JAMQHY010000043.1:0-56128 GCF_023845705.1 Clostridium sp. ZBS15 | reverse complement strand
ATGTTAATGTTAATCAAAATGGTATTTAGAAGGTATAGCAGTATATTTTAAATTTAAATACATCTCATGTTAATGTTAATCTTGTTAGTGCAATGCTAACTATATATAAAGAGGATATTTAAATACATCTCATGTTAATGTTAATCTATACAAACAATAGCTTACCTATAACAATGCTATTATTTAAATACATCTCATGTTAATGTTAATCTGATACTGATGTCATTGGATTTTATGATGTGGAAAGATTTAAATACATCTCATGTTAATGTTAATCTTGCAAAAGAAGAAGATTTAATAAAAGAGCCAATACCATTTAAATACATCTCATGTTAATGTTAATCATATTTCAGGTGATTATGGTTGTGCTGTTTACTGGCATTTAAATACATCTCATGTTAATGTTAATGTTAATCCATTAGATCCTTCAAAACATGGTGAAAATGTAACATTTAAATACATCTCATGTTAATGTTAATCAAGAGGTGCTGTTAAAACGGACAAGAATAAAGCAGGATTTAAATACATCTCATGTTAATGTTAATCGTTCAGATATTTCTTTTAGTTTTAATTCAACAGGAATTTAAATACATCTCATGTTAATGTTAATCGGTAAGGAAGGCAAGAAAGTATTAATAATAGATATATTTAAATACATCTCATGTTAATGTTAATCTTTTGTAATTGGCTAAGACTGCCTAATTCTAAATATATTTAAATACATCTCATGTTAATGTTAATCAATAATTTCAAATGACAAAATTACTTCGATTTTTTAATTTAAATACATCTCATGTTAATGTTAATCTTTTTTATAAAAAGGTATTTGTGTCTTGTTATTTTTATTTAAATACATCTCATGTTAATGTTAATCATTTCTATCATTTCATCCTTTAGTTTTATAAAATCATTTAAATACATCTCATGTTAATGTTAATCCCTTTATATATTGTTCCATCTAGTCTAATATAATAAATTTAAATACATCTCATGTTAATGTTAATCAAATATAAGAAGTGGGAAAAGATAAACAAAAGACTATTTAAATACATCTCATGTTAATGTTAATCCATAAAGTATCGCCACTTACTACATTATAATATACTATTTAAATACATCTCATGTTAATGTTAATCGAAGTCCCTCTAACAATTGCATCTTTAGCATATAAATTTAAATACATCTCATGTTAATGTTAATCGTTTATTTATAACCCTATTTTCAGGTTTTATTCTAATTTAAATACATCTCATGTTAATGTTAATCGGAGACATAAGACATTTCCCTGCCATGCATATAAAATTTAAATACATCTCATGTTAATGTTAATCTTTCCCATTCCAGTAGAGCCCATTAATACTTTACATTTAAATACATCTCATGTTAATGTTAATCCATATGAAAGTTCATCTAATAAAGAAATTGATATATTTAAATACATCTCATGTTAATGTTAATCAATATGATTTAAGAAACATAGAAATATTAACTTTTATTTAAATACATCTCATGTTAATGTTAATCTGACCATACATTTTTATTTGTTGGATATTCTCTTAAATTTAAATACATCTCATGTTAATGTTAATCGATACATTGGGAATACAAGCAAAATCAAATGAAATATTTAAATACATCTCATGTTAATGTTAATCAATATCTGAACCTATAATGTCCTTTCCATACCTATCATTTAAATACATCTCATGTTAATGTTAATCGTAAACTTACATACAAATAGTCTTATTTCTCCTACATTTAAATACATCTCATGTTAATGTTAATCAAATGAAGTTTTTAAAGAAAAATTACATGAAGAATATTTAAATACATCTCATGTTAATGTTAATCACTTAGTAACCTCATTCTCCATTTGTTTTTCCATATAATTTAAATACATCTCATGTTAATGTTAATCCTCCCATCATAGCTAAATTAGTGTTTGCACTAGCATTTAAATACATCTCATGTTAATGTTAATCGCTAAACTTTTAAATAACAGTTTTCATATAAGCAAATTTAAATACATCTCATGTTAATGTTAATCTAAATGTGGCCACCATAAGAAGTCGTAAAATAAGCAATTTAAATACATCTCATGTTAATGTTAATCATTCTACCTACTAGAACCCTATTACCAGTTTTTATATTTAAATACATCTCATGTTAATGTTAATCGAATTTCAAGAATCCTATAGATTTACATTATGGAAATTTAAATACATCTCATGTTAATGTTAATCTAGAAAGATACAAGAATTTAATAAAGCAATGGATTAATTTAAATACATCTCATGTTAATGTTAATCAAAACCATATTTGTTCAATAAAGCTTCGAAATCATCATTTAAATACATCTCATGTTAATGTTAATCAAAATTTTAGGTAAAGAAGAAACAAAGAAAAGCACATTTAAATACATCTCATGTTAATGTTAATCGCGGCTGCAAGTGGCACTGACTTAGCAACAACAGCATTTAAATACATCTCATGTTAATGTTAATCGTGGCTGCCGTAAATTTTAACGCGGCAAAATATATATTTAAATACATCTCATGTTAATGTTAATCTTATTAGCTGATTCTTCTGCTACTATTTGCATACGGATTTAAATACATCTCATGTTAATGTTAATCATAGTGCAGAAAGTACTATAACAAACCATTTAAATGATTTAAATACATCTCATGTTAATGTTAATCATTGGTCAAAATAATAATTGTATTAATTTACCGATATTTAAATACATCTCATGTTAATGTTAATCTATTAAAAAACGTCTTGGAATATTAAGAGCTGATGAATTTAAATACATCTCATGTTAATGTTAATCATACATGGAGAATAAATAAAAATGGTTATGCAGTAACATTTAAATACATCTCATGTTAATGTTAATCACAAGAAATAGTAAAAAGAGCTTATGACTATATGGCATTTAAATACATCTCATGTTAATGTTAATCAATACTATCTGAGTTTTTTTGAATACATTTGGATTTATTTAAATACATCTCATGTTAATGTTAATCCCTATATTATTACTTATAGTATCTACTAACTTTACCACATTTAAATACATCTCATGTTAATGTTAATCTTTTACACGTTGACTTATCATGTTTCTTTCCAATTCATTTAAATACATCTCATGTTAATGTTAATCTTTTCTAATGCATTATACAATAATCTTTCATTATAATTTAAATACATCTCATGTTAATGTTAATCCTCCACAGGTGGAGAATGTAGAAATAGTAAAGGCATTTAAATACATCTCATGTTAATGTTAATCCTTGCTTCAAAATTATTGAATCTAAGTGGTTTAGGATTTAAATACATCTCATGTTAATGTTAATCTAGTTCTTTAGCAGTAGCTGTTAATTCCCGTAATTCATTTAAATACATCTCATGTTAATGTTAATCGCCTGAAAATGAAATGTTTACAGCTGGACTTACTGCATTTAAATACATCTCATGTTAATGTTAATCCTTCCTAATACTAGCTCCATGCCACGCTCGCCTACATTTAAATACATCTCATGTTAATGTTAATCATAAAGCATTAGAGAGAATGGAGAGTGAAGAATAAATTTAAATACATCTCATGTTAATGTTAATCGTTATTTGAATTACATCAAATGTTTCCTCCAAAATGATTTAAATACATCTCATGTTAATGTTAATCATAGTCATGCAAGCGATTTTTGAAGCTATAGGAAGATTTAAATACATCTCATGTTAATGTTAATCAAAATTAAAGGTTGGTGATGGAAATGGTGCATATTAATTTAAATACATCTCATGTTAATGTTAATCTTTTTTACTATTATTATGACTAACATTAGAAGTAACATTTAAATACATCTCATGTTAATGTTAATCCATTTCTTACAGTTGATGGTGGTTTGCCTATCATTATTTAAATACATCTCATGTTAATGTTAATCTGGTGTACAAACTGGTTTTAATAGTACAAGTTATTTATTTAAATACATCTCATGTTAATGTTAATCAAGGAAGCAATAGGAGCAGCACAAGATTATCGTAAATTTAAATACATCTCATGTTAATGTTAATCTGTGAAGATTAGTGTTAAAGCTAGTCTTTTTTTATATTTAAATACATCTCATGTTAATGTTAATCGAGGTTGCAGCAAGTTCTCCTAGTGAGGTCAATTAATTTAAATACATCTCATGTTAATGTTAATCTAGTAAACAAAAAACAACTACTCAAAATGCTATGAAATTTAAATACATCTCATGTTAATGTTAATCTTTTCCCATTCCAGTAGATCCCATTAATACTTTACCATTTAAATACATCTCATGTTAATGTTAATCCATTGAAAATAAGCCATTCTTAAAATGTTAAAATTCCTCTAATACAGTAATAGTAACACATTATAAAAATTTTACCAAGTGATTTTTAAATATTATTATTCTCATTCCTCAACCTATATAACTCTTGTATTTACCTAGCTCTGCAGCAATTTTAATATAATAATCACCTGGTAAAAATATATGCTATTATTGTACTTTTCATATTAAAGATGTTGGATTTAGATTAAAAATAAATTGGTTAATAATATAAACAAATAAGTAAAATTGACATTTAAATATAACATGCTTCAAAAAGGTAGATAACTTTTACATAAGTCATCTACCTTTTTACAAAAATTCTTATTTTCTTTTTATAGATTTTATACCAGTGATCTCTTCTATATACTCAAATTCAGGATTTATTTCATTTACAAAATCTTTAATCCATAAACTTCTTAAAAAGTAAAAGTAGTCTACATCACCATTTTCTTTATCCCAAATTTCTTTATGTACGCAACTCCTTCTAGTCCATTCCACAAAATTTTCATTACTATTTATAATTTCATTTACTCTGTCACATGGCATTCCATCTAATATATAATCATTTACTTTGTTAAATATATCTTCTGCACTATCTAAGATAAATCCCTCTTCTTTAACTTCTTTTGCTGCCATGATCCCTTGATTAATATACAGTTGTTCTAGTTTTGTTTTAGCTTCTATATTATTATCTATTATGATAGTCGTCCAAGCCGCTACTCTTCCTTCTGATGAATGTATCTTTTCTTGTAACCATCCATGAATATTACTTGTATCTATAATTTCATCAAGAGGTTTATTCGGTAGCTTATCTCCATACTTACCTTCAATTTCTCTTTGTAATTTTGAAATATCTAATCCTTGGCTTTTTGCAACATCAATTATTTCATTTTCTAATCCTTCAAACCATAAAATCTTATTAAATAACCAAAAATGAATTTTTCCTAAAAATAAACTCATATCTTTTCCTCCAATATTGAATAATTTATTATATTAAATATCATGTCCTATATAGTACATTAAATATTCAAATGCATATAAAAACAATCTATATAAAATATATTAATAATTTTTGACGAATTAATGTTTTGCTATAATTTAAGTATACATTTTTTACTCAATTAATTATGTAACAAATGTTACTATTAATGAATTTATTTTAATTAAACAATAAAAAGGACTCTATTTTTAGAGTCCTAATTAATTTTGTAAATTAATATTTATTTTTACATTACCCTTCCAGGCAATACTGCATCTAAAATCCCAATAACTACAGATGCTAATAATGCTCCAATCATAGATACTCTCATATTAGGAACTACAAATTGTGCTAAATATATTATTAAAGCAGCAATTATAAATCCCTTTACACCTTTTCCAATAGGTGATGCATCAATTCCCATAAACATTTCTACTACATAATCTGATACCGTTATTACAACCGCTGCTAATAAAAATGACCATAATCCATTAATACTAAATCCTGGTGTTAAAAACGATGTTATTCCTAAAATGATTACAACTAGTGCTAATCTTGTTAACCAATTCAAAGCACTATTACTATCTGAAGTTTTTCTTTTATGTTCCATAAATATTCCTCCTTATAATGATAATTTGCTTCACATATATTATGCCCATGTAATAAAAATAATATTAAGGAAAAAATATTATAAAAAAAACACTCTATAGATATGTTTTAATATCTATAGAGTAACACTTATAATTTTACATCTCTTTATTACAATAATTTAATAAAGAAAAGTCAATACATGTATAGTCATTAATGTTATTATCTATAATTTTTTTATTTAAATTAAGCCAACTTTTGCATTTATCAAGAATAATTGCATCACTTGTTATAACATTATCTAAAGTTTCTAATATTGAATCAACATTGTTGATATTTTCAACTTGCAAATCAAAATTAAACTCACTTAATAATTCTAATATTTTTTCTTTTAACTTTCCTGAATTAGATACTGGCGCATCCAAATAAAAAATAGCTTTTCTCACTTTATTTTCTTCTAACATTTTTCCAATTAGTGTAATTGCTGTTTCAGTTTTATCTATTATACGATATGTGCCTCTCAATCCTGCCAAATCTCTAATTGTTTCATCCATGCATTTTAATAAAGATGAATTAGATAATGCAACTTCCAATGTTATTATGGTGTTAAATCCATCTATATTTACAACACATCCATCTAAATTGCCTTTAATTTCTTTAGCTTTTCTGATTAAAATTCTATTTTTTGCAGAAACAGCTCTTACTAAAGCTAATCTTTGGCGTTCAGATAATAGATAATGATTTCCTATAAACACCGAGGCACTTTTTATGTTATATCCTTGATTTAAAAGATAATATAAATCCTGTCCAGCCTTATATAATTTTAAAAGTGATTTTTCATTAAACTCTTTTTCATCAGTAGCTACATATCCTCTTTTAACAACTTTACTCATATGTTAATATCCCCTTATTATTGTATCTTTGAATTAAATAGTCTATTTCTTGATTAAATATATTATGAGTTTTTAATCTATATAGTTATACTTTTAAATATAACTATCTAAATTTATTTACTTATTTTTATATTCCACAATTATGAGTAACTCCCAAAAAACATTCCACAAATTCTTTAAAATTATTATTCTTAATAGCTAAATCTACTTATAATGTATCTATCGTAAATATTATACATCTCTTTACATTTATTTTTCAAAATAAGTGTAATAGCTTTTAAAAGACTACTAGATTTAATCTAATAGTCTTTTAAAAGCTAATATTTACTATAAAAATACTCCATTCCTATTCTACTTATTTTAAATGAAGGTATTTTTCTAAACTTCTCTTTATAATACGATGTATTGTGTATTTTTACATACGTGTTATATATATTCTTAACTTCTATTTCACCTTCTTGAACTATTTTATTAAAAAATGATTCAATAGATATTATTTTTAGCTCTCTCATAAATTTTCTTTCATAATTATAAATAACATTATCTATAATTTTAACTAACAATGGATTTTCTTCATATTCAACAACACTACGCCTTATATCACTTTTTGCTCTAGTATAAGTATAATCAGCTATAAAGTCATTTTTTCTTATTTGTGCTTCTTCAGATGCTATCTTCATATCAGCCATGGATATTTTTTGAACTGAATTTTCATAATTTTCTTCTAAATCTTTTTCTAAAATTATATATGGTTTGTAATAATAATCTATTTTCTTCCCATTTTCCAAGGTATTTGTTCCAAGAAATACTGTGTAATTCAGATTTATCTTCTTAATGTTGTAATTGCTTTTTATAAATTTTTCTATAAACTCTTTTGGTTTAAAGTTAGCATTTATGTCTCCTATATTTACTGTCTCACAATACTTCTCATATCTATTTTCCTCTTTAAAGACATAAGCATCATTCATAAAATTTTCCTCCTCAAATCTTATATTATATAATATGAAAAGAAAATTTCTTTTAGTACTACATAATTCTAAGCTATAAATTAATATTTATACAATAATCTTAATATTAACTTTAATAGTATTACGATTTTTGTTGATTATAAAAATAAAATTAATTATAATCTATAAAGTATGATGTTAACATTTACTTTAAAAACATAATCTTTAATTAGTTTTATCAAAATCAAGAGGGGGACTTTTTTGAATACATATAGAGGACTATTATATGCTATTTTATCATCTGTAGCATTTGGGCTCATGCCTATATTTGCATCAATAGCTTACAAAAACGGATCTAATCCGACAACGGTCATAATATTTAGATTTTTATTATCATCAATAAGTATATTTATATATCTTTTATATAAAAAAGTTAAAATTAAAATTGAAAGAAAACCCATGTTAATCTTATTAGCAATTGGGATTATTGCATACACTATTACAACACAAACTTTATTTATGTCTTATAATTATTTAGGTGCTGGACTAGCTACTACTCTTCATTTTATATATCCAGCAATTGTGTGTATTATTGGCTTTGTCTTTCTCAAAGAGAAGATTAGTAAAAGAAAAATAATATCATTATTTCTTTCAGGCATAGGCGTTTATTCTCTTGTTGCTTTTGAAAGTAAATCATTAAGTACATTAGGAATATTTTTAGCATTATTTTCTGGAGTAGCTTATGCAATTAATTTAATTGTATTAGGACTTGACTGTATAAAATCAGTAGATAATAAAATTTCAACTTTATATATGTGTGTAGGGGCTACTCTAGGTATGGTTACATATGGTCTATTTACAAAATCAATAATATTGAGTTTTAATACTAAAATAGTAGGATCATACATAGGAATATCATTAATCTCCACTATAGTATCTATAATTTTATTACTTAAAGCTATTGAATTAATTGGAACTTCATCAACATCTATTTTAGGAACTTTTGAACCAATAGTCAGCATAATTTTTGGTGTATTGCTTCTTGGTGAAAATTTATCTTTTGAATTAGTAATTGGAGCTGCATTAATATTAACTGCAACTATTGTACTAGCTAAAGATACAAAAGGCGAATAAAGATAAAAGTAGGTAAATTTGTACTTATTATAAATTTACCTACTGTTATTTTTATTTAATATTTATCTCAGCCATTAATGGATAATGATCTGATGGATATTTATCATTAATATTATATTTTACTATTTCTACATCAATTATTTCAAACTCTTCTGATACAAAAATATAATCTATATGTGATCCCTTTTCTTTATTTTTAAAATGACCCATAGTAGCTTTATTATATAATGACTTATTCATATCTTGTACAGCTACAAGTCTTTTATTGAAAATATCTCCATTTATAAAATTCTTAATTAATTTACTATTAGGACTAGCGTTAAAATCTCCCATAATTATTAATGGAAGTTCTTCTTTTTCTTGTTCTTTCTTTATAAACTCTGCAATCTTTTTAAGTTCATATGCTCTTGCTTGTGGCAAAAGACAATCTAAATGCGAATTACAAACTCGTATTCTTTTCCCATTTTCTAATTCAATTATGACTGTTGTGCAGATTCTTGGAAGCATTGAATACCATCTTGATCTTCCTATCTTTTCTGGATTATCACATAGCCAAAATGTTTTATAATTATCTATCTTATGTTTTTTAGAAATCAAAATATCATTTCTCTCTGAAAACAACTTTTTACTTCTTGGATTGCCTACAATAGTATATGTATTGATATTATTATATATATCTTTAAACATTTTCTCAGTTACTTCTTGAGTACCTATAATATCACAATCATATTTATTTACTATATCAAACACTAAGTTTTTTCTCTCAGCCCATCTATTATTAAAATCTAAAATAAAATCACATCTCAAATTAAAAGTCATTACCTTCATAGCAATATCCTCTTTTCAGCTTGTTTTAAAAATTCATTTATTAAATTATTATCAACTTTGTTTTATCATTCTTTAATATATAGTATCTGTACTTTATTAAAAAAAGACCATCTTTATTATAAAAATAAAAGATAGTCTCTTTACAACCACATAGATTTCTTGCTAACAATTCTTATATTCGGTTGTGACACTTCAGCGTAGCACCAATACTGTCACATAACCGAAGGATCGATTTTTAATGTGCACAGTATTGGTAGCGTAGCGAATTGCGCGCAACCTAATGATGTGTGTCTGACAAATCTCCACCATGGCGCAACACCACAGTATAAAGGCCAAAAAATCTATGTTTTTTAATTTTCTTATTTATTAAATTATACCATATACAAAACCAAATTTCAACATTTTTTAACTTTTTTAATAAAATAATCTTATTGATTAAAATTATTTAATTAGTTATAATATAAAATATAATTCAATTGATATTGAATATCAATTGAATTATACATATTGTTTTTACAAAGGAGGGATTATATTGAATAATATTTTATTTGCTTTCTCATTAACTCTTTTTTCAGGATTATGTACAGGCATAGGAAGTGCTTTTGCTTTTTTCGCTAAAAAAACTAATACTAAATTTCTTTCTATAAGTCTTGGTTTTTCAGCGGGTGTTATGATTTATGTATCAATGATTGAAATATTTTTTAAAGCTAAAGATGCTCTTACAGAACAATTTGGAATAAAGATGGGTTCTTGGCTTACTGTAGTATCATTTTTTGGAGGAATGCTTACTATAGCACTTATTGATAAAGTTATTCCAGTTGGAGAAAATCCACATGATATATATAAAGTTGAAGACTTAAATGCAAATAAAGTTAATTCAAATAACAAACTTTTAAGAACAGGATTATTTACTGCAATAGCTATTGCAATTCATAATTTTCCTGAAGGGCTTGCAACATTTATTTCTGGCCTTCAATCTCCATCTATAGCAGTTCCAATAGCCGTAGCTATTGCAATTCATAATATACCAGAAGGTATCGCAGTATCAGTTCCTGTTTATTATGCTACTGGTAATAAGAAAAAAGCTTTTGTATATTCTTTTCTTTCTGGATTATCTGAACCTTTAGGAGCTATTATCGGATATTTAATCTTAATGCCTTTTATTAGTAATGCGGTATTAGGTATTATTTTTGGAGCAGTAGCTGGTATAATGGTTTTTATATCACTTGATGAACTTCTTCCCTCTGCAAGAGAATATGGGGAACATCATCTTTCAATATATGGACTAGTAGGCGGTATGATATTAATGGCTGTTAGCTTATTATTATTTCTATAAAATTTAGTCTAGTTCATATTTAAATTTAAAATTACACAGTTTATTAATTTTCTTAAGCATGTATAGGTATTATACGGTTATTTAAAATATAAATTAAATTTTATTCATTGAGCAAATTTTGAACTTTTAATAAGGCTATGTTTTAAGTGAATGTTGATATTTTAGTATAAGGGCGAACTGGCATTGGAATTTGCTTTTTAGAACTCTTAAGTGAGAATCTAAATTTTATATTTAGCTTTTCGAACTTACTCAGCGAAGTCGAGTTTCCTTTTAATATTTACAATTAATTGCTTGTCAACAATCTTTGATTGGGAACATGCATTAATTGGACTAAGCTTTATTTTAGAGTTCTTAAAGTAAATTCCTCTGTCCATGAGCTTTATACTACAATATCAACACTGTTTTAAAACATAGCCTTTAATAAAAGCAAAATCACCCCTAATGTGATTAACCTAATATATTATAATTTTTAAAACAACTTTATAACTAACTATTAATCAACTCCATTGCAGAATCAATAATAGCTTTGTATCTTTTTTCATTAACACTTTTTATCCATGATGTCATTCCTGATATTTCATTTATAACTTTACTAGATAATACTTCACCATTATTTTTATCTTTATTAGCATTGTAAATAGCAGCCCTTAATTTTTTAATCCATTTTTTAGGTACTCCAATTTCTTCGTTGTTTATTACAATACCTGTTATACATTGACAATTGTTTTTTCTTAAGAATTTCGTTTTATCCTTGTTTATATTAAAACCCTCTTCTTTAACAATCTTTGAAACTAATCCTATAAATCTGCCAATGTTTAATTCATAATCATCCCCATTAAAGCTAAAACTCATATCATCGGCATATCTTGTATAAGTAAAATTATATTTAGAAGAAAGTCCTTTTAATCTTTTGTCTAATTTTATACAAATTATATTTGTAATCATCGGACTTGCTGGTGAACCTTGTGGAAGAATTCTATTTGATGTCTTTATATATTTTTCTTCTCCTCTAACCTCTATCTTCATACGTTCGCAATATGTACAAATCATTGCTAACATAGATGCAATATATCCAGAATATCCAAAGGATTTAAACATTCCTCTTACTCTTTCAAATGTAATTGTTGGAAAGAAATCTTCAAGATCTATATTAATAAGCAATTCAGGTTGTTTAAAATGACTTTCTGCCGCCGAAACTACAGATTTTCCCTTTAAAAATCCATGAGCTTCATCACTAGTAGGAATTTTTAATAGAATGTCATCTAAAATTTTTCTTTGTGAATTCTTTAATACTGATTTTGGAGCTGCAATATTACGAACTCCTCCTCTTTTTTTGGGAATAGTGTATCTATAATAATGATCAACAGATACTACATCTCTATGATAAACTAAAAATCTCAGCTTTTTATATTCTATTCCTAGAAAACCAGCTAGTTCTTTGTCATCATTTATAATAGGTAAATCTTGTGCTAATAACTTTTCCTTATGAGTTTCTTTATCTTTAAGTAAACTAGAATATCCTTTTCCTATAAATACAATTTTATCTTCTTTTTCTTTTTTCCATTCCTCTGAGCGCTGTCTTTTTTCAAGTTCTCTTTGTTTTTTTCTTTCAGCACGCCTTGCAATAGATTCCTCCATAATAGTCTTAGATACATCCAATCTTATTTTCTCATAATCCCATGTTTCATCGTACTTTTTTTGAAGTTCTATTAATTTTGAATTTATCTTGTCTTTTTCTTCATATAAATTAGCAATTTCATCAATTACTTTTTCATATTTTTCTAATAGATTTTTTCTATTTTCATACTGTTCACTTGTTTCATTTTCTTGTCTTTCATAAGGGGTAGGTAGATTCTGTGGCCAAAACCCATATTCCTGCATCTTTATAAGGGTAAATTCCTTTTTACCCATTGCATTTACAGCTTCTCTATAATCTTTTCTATTATTTTCTTGGTTCTCCATCATAGTACCGTCTCCATAATATCATTAATTTTATATTCTTTATTTGGTTCTAATTTTAGCTTTAAAAATTTTGTAGAAATTAAATATAAAGCTAAAATATGTGAACAAGGAGCTGAAATATTTCTAGGTCCTTTATTAAAATCTCTACAGTCACATTTAACTTTTGAAAGTTGCCCTTCTTGATCTATTTTTATTAAAGTTTCTGTAAAATCAAATTCTCTATTAAAATCATCTGTCCTGTAATATTTCCACTTTTTATATTTAGGATTTGGCGTCTTTAACGAATGTTTAAATATAAACTCATTATCTTCTGTCATTATCACCCTAAAGTTATCCATTCCTTCATCTATATGTTCTTGGACCTTTAATTCCATAGGTGTTGTTTCATATAATTCTTTTGGAATTTCTTCATTACATAATCGTCTAAATCTTACAGAGTCATTTATTGCATCATAATAACCCTCTCCACGTCTTAAAAGCATACCTATTCCTGCTTTGTTTTCACTCTTTGAACTTTCAGTTAAATCTTCATAAATTTTATCTATTGAAGCAAAACGTTTTTCTTTTAATAATTCATAAACTTTATCGTAATTTCCTTCTCCAATAAATCCACCTAATATGTTAAATGCTGTCCCTTTTACCCAATCGTTAGAAGACCATGATGAGAAACCTATAGTCATCTTCATCGCTCCCATATCTCCTATAATAAATTGTGGCATTCCAAATCCAAGAAGTCTTACTTTAAAAGATTTAACTAAAGGAATTATCTTTTCTAAAACAAGCCAACGTCTTCTTCCCCATATTTTTTCTTCTCTTTTCTTTTCTCCATTATAAATTGAATTAAGAGTAAGAGTCTTTCCAAAAGGTTCAAAAATAATTTTAATTGGCTTACCAGGTTCTAATATCCACTTCATATATCTTGGACTTTCTTTTGCTTTATGTCTTCTTAAAAATGAACATATATCATACATATCTATTGGTGATAACTCAACATCCACTCCACCTAAACTGGCAGCTGAAGAAACTTGATTAAACCCCTTTATCCATGTCTCAGGAAGCTCTATTTTCTTTTCCATATGTTCAGGCATTACTCCGCTATCTACTCCAAAACCCTCTGGATTAACAGATAGATTTACATCACTATAGGTTCTAAATCTCTCAATTTCTTTAGCTAATTTAGCTGAAAAATCTATATTAGTTGTTCCTAAAGATGGTTTTTGTAGTAATTCAAATTCTTCCATATCAATTGATAAACATCCATATGTAGACTCATCTACAGAAAATGCTTCAAAAGATACTTGATCAGGATGAACTGTTATTACAGGATCTAAAACAAACCACAGGTCCATATCTCTATCTTTTATAAATTTCCAAAAGTCTTTTTCAATCTTATAATAATCTTTCCATATATCATGTTTATCAATTTCTTTTTTTAGATTGTTTTTAATATCAATTAAATTAAATATTTCTTTATTTTTATCCTCAATAGAATTTAATAATGTATTCATATCATTATTAAGACTATTTCTTATTTCTGGCAAATACTCATCATGTTTTAATATTCTTCTTTCAATTTCTTTGTCAAGCCACTCAAAGAATTCAACTCTTTCTTTCTTTTTTTGACTCATATCAGAAATAACAATTTCACGAAGCATAAGCATTGCATCTCTAAAAATAAGTGGATGCTTTAACTTACCTAAAAAAGATACTTTCTCATTTCTTGAAAGATCTGGACTAAGTCCCAAAACTGTTTCATTTCCTTTATTTAGACACATAGATGGACTTGCATATTCATACTTAACCTTCAAGAGACATCGCCCCCTTTCTTATTTTAGCTAATGCCATAAGTGCACGTTCTGAATCTACTATAATATTTGAACCTCCGATATCTAGTAACATATCTTCGATTTCATTTAATTTATTTTTATATTTAGTTGCAAATTTAGGTATAACCTCATATATACTGTCTTTGCTCTTAGAAATTCTATTAGGAAGAAATATCAATGTTTTTACATAATACATAAAAAGTTCCTCATCTCCATCACCTAAGTTTGCAAGTATCTCAGTTGTTTTATTAGAAATATATTCTTTTACTTCACTTGAAGTATGCTCTAACATTTGAATTATAAATTCTTTAGGAATTAAGTCGCTATATATCTCTTTTAATTTTTTAATTCCAAATAGATAAACTTTGTTTACTGGAGAATCGATTATTATTCCATGTAATTTCCTTTGTTCCTCATTAATCATATTCTCAAAAATTTCTTCTGCTTTTTTATTAAGTATAGTTATATCAGATTCAAACATAATTAATAGGGTAGAAAATCTTTTACTTAATGTTTCACTATTTCTTTCAATAATGCCAAACAATATCTTAATCATTTGCGCTGTAGCAGATTCTAATATACTTACTAATTGAGAATCCTTAGGTATCTCATTATTTTTTATTGATTCTAATAGAGAAACAACTTGTCTATTTCTTTCTGAAATTGCTTTTTGTGTATCTTTTATATTAACTCCATTAAGTAGGTTCTCTAATTCCTCATATGAAAGTGAAAAAATTGCTTCCTCTACAAATATCTCAGCCCACTCTGGCATACTAGATTTTTCAAAAATTGATGAAATAACATATGATATTAAATTCATCTTTTCATCATTAGATATGCCTTTAAGTTTATTAACTGAAAGTGAAAGCAAGTCTCTAATTTCTTTAGATAAAGTAACATTGGTCTTTCTAAATCTATCAGAATTACCTATAATTTCTTTCACAAAGTTTAAATACTCTTTTTCATTTAACGATAAAATGCTTTCCTTAAATAAGTTTATCCAATTATCAAGATCATTTAAAAACATGAAATTCACTATATCACTAGATTTAAATTTTCCATTAGTCCTTTCAAAAAAACTAATAGCAAGCTCATGAACATTTTCATTTTTACTATTGATTAAATCTATCATTAATTTTGAATCAAATTCATCTAGTTTATTTAACTTTTCTGTAAGAATGTTCATAAACATGTTGGCAAGTGGTTCATAAGAAACTAATGTTAAATCACTTAACTCTTTATATGACATATTATTTATAAGTTCATTAGTTCTTTCTGAGTCTTTTAAAATATAATAACATGCCTTAAATATTGGATTAATATTTGAATTTATAGCTATGTATAATACATCATCTAAGTGATTGTCCCATATTTCTTTCATAAATTCATATCGCCCTTGAAGTTTCATTAATTGATCATTTTGCATCCACTCACTTCTAGCTTGCCAATTATCCCAGCCTATTGGAGGTTTTTCTTTAAAATCATTATATAAATAATATTTTATAAAATCATTGAATTGAAAATTTCCTTTAAATTTACATACATAATCATGCTTTGTATAACTTGTTAGAAGAGATTTCATAGCTATTATAAATTTCTCTTCATCATTTTTTGCATAAGAATCCATAATTTTTCTTACATATCGCTTAAAGTATTTTAATTCTTTTCCTTTACCAGTACCTTTAAAATAATATGTTAATCTTGGTGAATCTAAATAATAAGCTATTTTACCAATAACATCTGCTAATCCATATGCTTCTGCTTCTTGAATTGTATTTTTAAATTCAATTGTATTTAACATTACTCCATCAGTGTAAAGTCCTACTTTATAACGCTGAGGAGATCTAGACTCTACCCACTCACCCTTTTCATAATCATATCTTCCATAGTATTCTTTTAAGAGCTCTTGAGCTGCATACTTTCTATAATGTGCTCCTTCAAGTACTTTATTGGAAGGAATATCTTTACCATTAATATGAATAAGATGTAAATCTATTTCTGATAAATGTGTACGTATAAAGCTTTCTCTTTTTTGTCTTAATTCTTCTGTTATTGTATTTACATATATTGTTACACATCGTTTTACACCTTTTGTATAATTTTCGCCGCCCCAATTTATATTTGATTTTAAAATATTTTTTGCTTCTTCTATTAATAATGAATTATTATATCTTGCAAACTCTAAGAATAAACCTGATATCATTTCAGTACTTCCAAGTTTTAAAAGTAAGTTGTAAATTTCCTTTGGTGGATTGCTTTCAATTAATTGAGATAATCTTTTTTTTCTCATATAAATATTTTTATTGCTAAACATATCATAAATAACTAAATAGTATTTATGATATTCTTCATCCAAATTTAAAACTTCATTAGGATGATTAGCTAATCTAAAATTAGGAAAACTTATATTTTTAGCTTGTACATTTTTCACGCAGTCTTCATATGATATTTCTTCAAAGTAAGGTAATACTATTTTATTTTCCTCTTCTAAGTTTTTGAATTCATTAACTAAATAATTTTCATCTCTTTTCCAATACCAACTATAATCAACTCCATTTTTATAATACATTCTAGGAAATTCTTCATCTTTATTCCTATTATAATATCCATCTTCTTGTATAATTTTTACTGATTCAAAAGATGGTAAATGTCCTTCACATCCATTAAATATAGCATAACTAGAATATTTAACTTCGTCTTCAAGAATACTAGTTACAGATTCTCCATCACTTTGAGTATTTTTAAACTCATGTTTTCCATAAAGTATAAGAAAACTTGGATTATTGTTATTATCCCATCCCCATAAAACTATGCTTCTTAAAGGATTATAATCCTTTTTCCATACTCGGTTTAATGTTTTAGTGTTTTTTATAGGACAATTTATGCTATCAACACTATCATTTAATTTTATTTGATTAACTTTATCTTCTTTTGATTTTAAGAAAGAAAAAACTGTATTTAAAAAGTTGTTTTCTTTAAACTTTGACATAACAGTAAACCACCTTAATCTTTTAATATTTTTAGACTATGTTTTAAATTTAATACAAAATATTAATTCCACATAATTCTTTTCAAACTATTTTATCACAGTTATGTTTAATATTAAATATTAATAATTTAAAATAAAAGACTATGTTTTAAATATGTGTTGATATATCCAATTATTCAGTCCACTTTTCTTATGCATATATCAGTACGCTGCTAAAACATAGACAAATAAAAAAATAACCTAACACATTTATTTTTTTACAAATGCATTAAGTTATTTTAATTGTGAATATATTTTAAGTTATTTGTTAGCCTTATTTTAAAATATTTTTAATCGTTTACAAAATAACTACATTTTAATATCCATATATTTTTCATTATCTATTCTAATATTCTCCAATTCATTGGTTATAGCTTTATCCATTGATTCTATATACCTTTCTATTTTTTTTGCTTTTTCTATATCTTTTATATTATTTATGCAAAAACTCAATATTTTTTTATATGCATCTCTTTGCACTTTAATTAATTTCCTATATTGTTTGTTATTTAAATCAACTACATCTACTTCATTCATAATACCTCACCCTCCTAAAAATATAATTCTACAAAAATTCTTATTATCCTTTTTTTGTAAATCAATATTATGATATTATAGGTATAATAAATAATATAAAAAAAACATAATAAACAAAAACACAACTAGAAAATATATAAAAACTTTAAATATTTTCCTGTGTTTTCTCTATTATGTCTCAACAGGTAAAAATCTTACTATATAATTTTTACTAATATGTCACTATTATACAACATTAGTCATATAATTCGATATGCTAAAACTTCATTAGCATTATGTATTACTTAATTCTCTTTTATTTTACTATATACTTCATGATATTTCAACATATTTTTTGAAAAAATATGCTTTTTTAGAAAATAAATAGGAATTTTCTTGATTAAATTCATCAAGAAAACTCCTATTATTCTTTATTATTTAATTTTTTCATCAAATTGCGACTATTAATTAAATTATTGAATCTTAAACTTAGAAATTTCTTCTCTTAATTTATCAATATGTTGTTTTGTTTTTGAAACTTCTTCAACAACTTCTACTGATTTATTATTAACATCACAAGTTCTATTTGCTATTCCAGCAGTTCCAGTTGCACCTTGTGACGATGCTTGTGATACTTCTTCAATTGACTGCATAATATTTCCCATAGAACACATCAGTTCTTCAGCAATAATACTAAATTTAGTAATTATATCACCTATTGTTTTAGCATCTTCATTGTATACATTAGCCACATTTAACATAGTTTTATAATCTTTATCTATATCTATAGATACAAATTTTAAAACTTCATTAGCACTACTTGAAAGATTATTTACGCTACCAGTAACTTTACTAGTTACTTCTTGTATTTCTAAAACAGTATGTTTTGATTGTTCAGCAAGCTTTCTAATTTCTTCAGCTACTACTGAAAATCCTTTTCCTGCATCTCCAGCTCTTGCAGCCTCTATTGCTGCATTTAATGCAAGCAAATTAGTTTGTTCTGTAATTTTCATAATAGCGTCAGATAAAATATTAATTTGATTAACTACCCCTGAAGATTCAATAGCTTCTTCAAGTTTTTCTTTAGTATTAATAAAAATATCATTTGCCTTCTTTTGAGATGCTATAACATTTTCTTTTGTTATATTAGCTCTATTACTAATTTCTTTTGCATTATTTGCACCTTCTTTTGACTTATCTGCAATAGATATAATTGCTTTTTCTATTTCTTTTGAAGTTGTAGTCATCTCATCTGTAGTAGCTGCTGTTTCTTCAACACTAGCTGTTAACTCTTCAGTTGCTGCAGATATATCTTCTAAATTAGAATTTAATACATTTACATCTTCTATAACATTATTAACTTCATTTTCTATAGAGTTTGATTCGCTTTTGATTTTACAAATTAAGTTTACTAATGCAGTTCTCATATCTTGAATGCCATTTATTATAACTCCAATTTCATCTTCTCTTTTAAGATACTTAGAATTTACTTCTATCATAAAATTACCTTTACCAATTTCGGCTAAATAATTTGCAGCTTCTTTGATAGGATTAGTAATTTTCTTTACATTTTTAATAATTATCACACTTATAGCTAGTACCATAATTACAGCTATACATAAAAATACAATGTTAGTTTGTATCATATTTTGTTTTAATTCTTTTTCTGAAATAAGAGCTGCCAGATTCCATTCTGTACCTTCAACTCCCTTAGAATTTACAAAATATTTTTCTCCACCAATATTAACATTAAATTGCTTAGAATCTCCTTTTAATAAATTATCTAAATTCTCTATATTTACATCTTTTATGTTTTTAAAATTATTTTCTTCATTGTTTCCATCCGCCATGATTGTTCCATTTTTATGAACAATCATAAAAAATCCAGTTTTTCCAGTCTTCATATTATTTAATATGTTACTTATAGAAGACTGTTCAACATCAATCCCCACAGCACCAATAACGTTTCCATCAGTATCTTTAACAATTCTGGCATTGCTTGTAATCATTGTATTAGTAGTATCTATGTACGGTTCTGTCCTTTTAATTTCTCCGTTACCATCAATAGCAAGTTTATACCACTGTCTTATTGTAGGATCATATTTTTCCGGTATATATGTTTCTGGCCAATTAATATATCCACCATCTTTTGTAGCTAAATAAATATATTTAGTTTCTGGATGACTTGCAGCGTATTGATCGAAAACTTCATATATTTCCTGTTCAATTCCTCCATTTATGGAAGGTGTCATGTCAACTTTAGTGCTATTGTCTTTATATTTAGTAATAGTTGCATCACCTTTCATTACAATAGGATTTGTGGCCATCATATTAATGTTAGCATCAACTTGATTGTAGAAATTATTAATTGCACTTGATACAATGTTCATTTGTTCATTGGAGTTATTAATGTACTCACTTTTAGCTTGTACACTTATTCTATAAGAAATAAAAGTCATCATTATTACCAAAAACAAACAAATCATTCCTACTGACAGTTGTAAAAATCTAGTTTGTATACTTCTATATTTTTTCATAATTATATACTCTCCTTCCATATATGTAAAATTAAGTTTTAATATCCCAGCTTTCGTTAATATTATATATAATCACATTATTCATTTTTAATATTTTGATATAAGCTGTAATTGAAACCGTATTAAATAATATTACTTTAAGTATATATTATCAAACATTAAAATTCAACAATATTTGACATATTATGTTATTATTATAAAAAAACTCCCCTTCAATATTAATTTATTAAAAGGAAGTTTTTTGTTATTTAAATATTTTTAGATTAAGAATTTTAATACAAATATTATTCCTATTACTACTGTAGCTAAAGTTATATCTTTTATTTTTCCTGTAAATAATTTTAATAGTATGTATGAAACAACTCCAAATACGATACCATCTGATATACTATAAGATAACGGCATCATAATTATAGTTAAAAATGCTGGTATAGCTTCTGTAAAATCTGAAATATTTATTTCTTTTATTGGCTCAATCATAAATAATCCAACTAATACTAATGCTGAACAAGTGACTGCTGGAGTAATTGAAGCAAATATAGGTGCAAAAAATAATGATAATCCAAACATTATAGCTGTAGATACTGCTGTTAATCCTGTTCTTCCACCTTCCGCAACTCCTGAGGCACTTTCTACAAATGTACTTACTGTACTTGTACCAACACATGCTCCAAACGTAGTTCCTATTGCATCTGCAAAAAGAGCTTTCTTTATATTTGGAACTTTTCCATTTTCATCCAACATTTTTGCTTTTGTTGTTACTCCAACTAAAGTTCCTATTGTATCAAACATATCCATAAATAATAATGTAAATAAAGCAACTACCATATCTAAAGAAAATATATTATTCCACTCAAATTTAAAGAAAACTGAACTAATTGATGGTGGTACACTCATTATACTAGTAGGTGTTGGAGTAATTCCAAAAGGAATTCCTATTACAGCTGTAGCAATCATTCCAATAAATAATGCACCTTTAATATTCCTTGCTAAAAGAATACCTGTAATTACGATACCTATTATTGCAAGTAGTGCTGTTCCACTTGTTATATTCCCAAGTGCAAGAATTGTTGAATTATCTTCAGGGTGAACTATAATTCCTGCCCCTTCAAAACCTATCAGTGCAATAAATAAACCAATACCAACTGAAATTGCTTTTTTTATATTTTCTGGTATTGAATCAACAATAGCTTCACGCACATTGAATAAGGTTAATAAAATAAATATAATACCTTCTAAAAGTACTGCTGTTAATGCAAATTGATATGAATATCCCATACCAAGAACTATTGTAAATGCAAAAAATGCATTTAACCCCATACCTGGTGCTTGAGCAAATGGTAATTTGGCATATAAACCCATTATCAAAGTTGCAACTACTGCTGATAGTGCTGTAGCAGTAAACACTGCTCCACTATCCATTCCGGCTGCTGATAATATAGTTGGATTTACTATTAATATGTACGCCATAGTCATAAAGGTAGTAATACCTGCTATAATTTCTGTCTTAACATTTGTATTTTTTTCAGTAAGTCCGAAATAGTTATCTAACATTCCATTCTTTTCAAATAATTTCTTCATAAAACCACTCTTTCGTAAATCTTTTTTTCCACCTGAACTATAATAAGTTATTTTTCGATATATTGCAACACTTTTGTGAATATTTTACGATATTTTAGTACTTATTTTCGGTTTTTATGATGTTTATACGAATATTAATGTATATCTATCTTTCTCATTATTCGTTTTTTATTTTTGAAATCATTATAATTTTCTATTTTTTATAGTTAATTTTTTAATAATTAATCTATATTATAGATAGATAATCTTAAATTCCAAATATAGGTTGATCAATATTTCTCTTATAAATACCTTTTGTACCATTTAATATATAATATGAAGATATCAAGCCAAAAATATTTCCTAAATTAATATCTATATTAGGTCTAAGTGAATAAGTAATTTCTCCATTAATATATTTTTTATATAATTTATTGTATTTAATAAATCCTATTTCTGTGGTCATTGATCTTGAAATTAAACCAAGATAAACTGATTGTAATGCTGGAATATCAGGATTAGGTAACTCCTTTGAATTTACTCCCTTATTATATTTACTATAAATTAACTCAATACCTTCTAGTGTTGATATATAAGAAAGTATGTTTGCATATATAGATATTGTTTGAGCACATTTTTGTGTATCTAATAATCTTAATAATTCTATATCATCTTCAGTGAAATTTTTTGTGCTATTAGTTTTTGTATATTCATTATATTTTCTACTATTATGAGAGTTATTATGTTTATAATTTGAATTTTGTTTCAACTCCTTTCAACTCCTTTACTTTATTGGCTTTAATTTATAATACAAAACTTGATTTTCAGTGAAAATTTCTTAAACTGTTAAGATTTGAATTATATTAATATATGCTCATATATTAATAGTTCTACATTGTGATATATTTAGATATGATTGCTATAGTAATTATATGAATCTCAAAATAATTTAATGATAAATCTTATAATATTATAAGATTCTATCTCCTCATATATAATTTTCTTTAATTAACCCATAACTTTAAAACTGCAACTTATATTTATAATACAATTTTTGATAATTAAAGAGTGCTAAAATAAGTATAATACTCTCTTAAATTATTGCTAGCAAAATAATTTAATATGAGAATATTATACTTATTATAATCTTATATGTTTACAAAAACTTAATTCTATAACATATATTTATATAAGTTTTGATTACTATGATAATTAATATATAGATTTAGAATTAACAAATTCTTCAGCTATTTTATCTGGATTATCAACTTCATTAAATAAAGCAATTGAATAACAAACATCATTTTCTTTCCAAATATATACTAAACAATAATTATACTCATTGCTTTCTTCGTATTTAAATACCTCATTATTATTAATGTTTAATTTTTTTACATTAATCTTTTTAGGTATATTATCTTCTGTATTTTCATTAATAAAATATTCATTTTTCTTTATATCATCATAAAACTTTAAATCTTTTTTAGCTGTAAAAGTAATTCTCAAATTTTTACCAACATAAAAATTATTCATTTCGTAATTTATAATATTGTTTTCTATATCAGAATCTCCTGTTATCCCAACTCCTGACCCAGTTATTTTTATATCTTTATCTACTTTTAATGGAAATTTAGGATTAAATCCAAGAATTTTTTCAGCTTTCTCTAAGTCTCCTTTATCATATATACTCATTACTCCTATTTCTGTTGAAACTTCTCTTGTTGGATAGTAATTTACGTTTTTTATATCTTCTGAATACTTCAAAGATTTTGCTATTTTAAATATATTATCTTTATCAATACTTGTCCATTGATTAATTTCATCTTCATTTTTACATTGCTTATTATAATTTAAGATATAACATATACCAGAATCTTTCCACACAAAATATCTATTTATTTCCTTCATTTCTTTGATCACAATATCAATATCTTCTATTTTTCTTTCTGGAGAAGTAATTGTAACAGTAACCTCTTCTCCATGAATTCCATTAAAGTCTACTAAATTTCTTTCACTTTCTACTTTAAACTCTTCTTGTAGTGCACGTAAGCTTTCTGATTTTTTTATTATCTCTATTGGATCTGATACTCCTGTGATTAATGAAAATTCATTGTTTCTTTCATTGTTATTATCAAAAAACATTTGTACTGCATTTTCTTTATCAGACACTTTTATGACTTGAAATCCAGCTCCAACTTCATTTCCATCTAAAATATAATCTGGTACTTTGAATTTAAATCCTGCTATTTCTTGTGCTTTTTTAATATCATCATAAGCTTTTACAGGTGCATCAATTAAAAATTTAGAATTTTCTTCTTTATTAGATGTTATTTTTGAAACATTATCATTATCAAATCCTTTTACTTGAATACTGTTTGTAAATATTGCTATTGTAGCTACTAAACAACTTAATATAGCAACTGTTGATATTTTATATGAACCTTTTTTAAAGTCTTTTATCATTTTAATTCTCCTTTTTATTTGGTTATTATTTTCAAAACAAATTAGCAATCTAGATTGCTCTTTTTTATTAAAAAACATTCTTGAAAAATCTATAAGCGTTATACCATAATCTATTCTTTCTTTTTCTTCAAGGCACTCTAAAACACATGCATCACAAGCATATTCTCTATACAACTTCATTTTATTTATAGCAATCCATACTAAAGGATTAAACCAATGTATACAAAGAGCTACTATACTAAGAAAGTTATAATATAAGTCTTTTCTTTTATAGTGCATAAGCTCATGTAATAGACTATAGGATAGTTTATTGTAATCTTCCATTTTCAAAACATATTGTGGTATATAAATTTTAGGCTTTAAAATTCCAAATATTCCAGGACTTTTTATTCCATCATATATAAAAATTTGAATTTTTGAATTTATATTTAACTTATCTTTTAAATTGTTGATTATAGATTTAATTTTAAAATCTTTATATATTTCTAAAGGTATAATTTTTCTTTTAAATCTCATTAAAGATAATATGAATGTTAAGCTTAAAACGATTATCCCTATAATCCAAATTAAAGAAGCTATCTTTATAAAATTAGAAATCCATATTTGTTTATTTATAGATTCTTCTTTATTTTTTTCATAATCATTAATTTTTTCTATCTTCTTTGTATCATTATTGTAATTATTATATCCTATGGAAATTTCTCTATTTTTACCTGAGGTATCTAATATCATTTCCTGTAAACTATTTGTATATTTATCACTAAAAATATCAAATAAATTTATATTTACCTCTGGAATTACAGGCACAAGAAGTCTTAACATTACTAAAATCCACAATCCATGTTTAATCCGCACACTAATATGATTATTAAACATTTTTAAAATCAGAATTATTATTAAAATAATAATAGATGCTGTTAAAGATGTTTGAAAAAACCATAAAAAAACCTTTTCTAAACTCCCCATAAAAATATACCCCTTCTCGTTATCTAGTTAAAAATCTTTTATATTGATTTTTTCTTTTTTTTCTTTAAGAATTTTCTCTAATTCTTCAATTTCATCAATAGATAGATTCTCCTCTTCTAAGAAGCTACTAAAAAGAATATTTAAAGCTCCATCATATACTTTTTTAATAAAAGATTTATTTTCAAACTTCATACAATCTCCCTCAGAAATTAAAGGATAGTAATTATATACTCTACCATCTTTTTTAAAACCTATAACCCCTTTTTTTATAAGTCTTGTTATAAAAGTTTTTATAGTTTGTTTTGACCAACTCATTTTTAAACTCAACGCTTCTATTATTTCTTCAGATGTTAAAGGATTTGTTTTCCATAAAGTTTTCATTACTTCCCATTCAGCTTCTGATATTTTAGGAATTTCACTCAAAAAGTACATCTCCTTTCTTTTAAATCTACAAATGTAAATTATTAATTTAAGTCTACACTTGTAGATTTATAATGTCAAGAATATTTTTACATTTATTCCAATTTCAATTGTTTTTTCATTTTATCACTTATAATTTTTAAAAACATTATTAAAAATGTACTATCCTCATTTTTTTATTTAGATATTAAATCTTTATCCTCTACCTAAATCTTACCTTAAATAAAACTTATTATTTATGTTTATAAAATATATGAATAAGCACATATATAATAACTATGCTTCCTATTAACCTTAATATTGATAATATAAAATTCTCCAGATTGAATTTTTTCATTACTTTTTCATCCTCTCAGACTTCTTACAAAAGTTTAATCTCTCTCTCTCTCTTAAGTATAATATATTGTTTGCTATATATTTATACTTAAATATATTAAGCTTATTTAAATCTACAACTCTAATCTACATTTTATCCATCTTTCTGATGAGATTGTATGTAATAAAAATTTAGTATATAAATTAAAAACCACTTAAATATCTTTTAAAATATTTAAGTGATTTTTAATTAAATCTTATTTAAAATATTGTTCTCCATATCCATAATGTTCAACAACATAATCAATATCTTTATCACCACGTCCACTTAAGCAAACTAAAATAGACCCTTGTTTCATTTCTTTAGCTTTTTTCATTGCATATGCAACAGCATGTGAACTTTCAATTGCTGGTATAATTCCTTCATATCTTGATAATTTAAAGAATGCTTCCATAGCCTCTTCATCATTTATAACTTTATAATCTACTCGTCCTAATTCTCTTAAAAATGCATGTTCAGGACCAACTGATGGATAATCAAGACCACTAGCTATAGAATATACTGGTGCTGGTTCACCATTTTTATCTTTTAGCATTATGCTTTCAAATCCATGCATAACGCCTTTTTCCCCATACTTCATAGAGGCAGCATGGTCTCCTAATTTTTCACCTCTACCTAATGGCTCTATTCCTATTATTTCAACTGGTTCCTCTAAAAAAGGTATAAACATTCCAGCAGCATTACTTCCCCCACCTACACAAGCTGTAACTACATCTGGTAAAAAACCTGTCATTTCCTTAAATTGATCTTTAGCTTCATAACCAACAACAGCTTGAAAATCTCTTACCATAAGTGGAAATGGATGTGGACCTAATGCTGATCCTATACAGTAAATTGAATCCTTATAATTTTTAGCATATGAATCAAAAGCAGAATCCACAGCTTCTTTTAAAGTTTTTAAACCATGTGTTACCGGAACAACTTTAGCTCCTAATATTTTCATCCTAGTTACATTTGGCGCTTGCTTTGCAATATCAACTTCTCCCATATGAATTTCACATTCCAATCCAAAAAATGCAGCAGCTGTTGCAAGCGCCACACCATGTTGTCCTGCTCCTGTTTCTGCAATCAAACGCTTTTTCCCCATAAATTTAGCAAGTAATCCTTCACCCATACAATGATTTAATTTGTGTGCACCTGTATGATTTAAATCTTCTCTTTTTAAATAAATTTGACAATTCCCTATTGCTCTAGATAGTCTTTCGCAATGATAAACTGGTGTAGGTCTACCTTGAAATTCTTTACGGATTCTTCTAAGTTCATTAATAAACTGTGAAGAATGACAAATCGTTTGATATGCATCAGCAATCTCCTCAAAAGCTGGAATTAGTTCAGCTGTTAAGTATGCCCCACCGTATTGACCAAAACGACCATTTTTATCTGGATACTTCTTTAAATATGTTCGAAAATCCATTTACAATCCCCCTTATATGCTTTAAGTTTAAATTTACCTATTTAAACATTTACATATAAAATTATACTATATATACTTTTTATTTACAATTTTCTCTCATATTACTATCTATATTCATTCTTAAGTATTTATCATCTATATCTCTAATAAATTTAGAAGGCATACCATGTGATGTTAAAAATAATTTTTCAGTAGCTCTTGTCATTCCAACATAAAGTAACTTCCTTTCTCTAAATTCTAGCATGTCCATATCCTCTTCTTCATTTTTAACTGGACATAGTGGCATTACTTTAGCATTTAGACCTGCAATTATAACAACTTTAAATTCAAGTCCTTTTACAGAGTGCATAGTTACAAGTTTTACCTCATCTTCTGAAAAGTTTATTTCATCATTATCATTAAAAATTGAGCATGGTATATCATAAGCTTGTAAGCATTTCCTAAATTCTTTTAACTGTTTTTTTAATCTAGCAATTATTACTATATCTTTTAATTTATATCCTTCTTTGAGAGTTTCATTTATTAAATTTACTATATATATACATTCTTCAAATTTACTTTCAAAATTTTCATAGGTTGGATAATCACCTTGCTTGTCTATCAAATTAGGTTTAACTAAGTTGTCATTTTGTAGTAAATCTTTATGAATATCAATTAAACTGAATGCTGCCTCAGCTATTTGAGCCGTTGTTCTATAATTCTTACTTAATAAATTAGATTTACCAGTCATATCATATCCTAAGCTGGCAAATGAACGATTTTTTATTAACCAAGCTTGATGGTATATACTTTGAGCTGCATCTGAAATAAATGTTATACTGGAATACGGTTTTTTATCATACAAAGCCTTTAAAAATTCTAATTCAACTCTAGTTAAATCTTGACTTTCATCTATTAAAATATGAGTATACTTTTCAATAGGATATTGTTTTGCTTGATTTAATGCTAATAGTGCCATATCTTGAAAATCAACTTTATTTATATTCTGTAAATTACTATTATATTTTAACAAGACCTCAAATATTGCTCTTCTCTTTTCTGAATTTTTTCTAAGTTTTTGAGGACCATCATTATTTATATTACTTATTCTTCCTATTCTATCAACCAACTGATATTCCTCAAGATCTATATAATTACATGCTTTTATCCACATAATCTCTTCTTTAATAAACTGAAGATACTTAGAATCTATGATTTTTACATCTTTATATATATTACCAATAAAATTTATAGCATTAATTAGTTCACATTTACATTCTTTACGCGAAGCAAGGTCTATATTTATATTATTCTGTTTTTTATATTCATTGAAATAATCAAAAAGTATATCGTCTATTCTTTTAATGTATAACTTCAAACTGTTGTCCTCATCAAATAGATTTACCTGAACATTAACCTTATCTTTGACTTTATCATATATATTTGATACATATTGTTTTAGTGATTTATTATAAGTTACCATAAGTACTTTGTCATCTTTAAGTGGACAATAATGTCTTAATAATAGTGGAATTTTATTTACTGCAACAGTAGTTTTCCCAGAACCTGCTACCCCTTTTATTAATGAATGACCATTTGGTTTATTTGCAATTATTCTTTTTTGTTCTATATTAAGTTGCATTTCTACCCCTCTTTATCTAATTATTTCTATTTTTTGGAAATTTCATATACTAATTGTACTATATTATGTAACGCTATGTAAAGTTTTGATTCACTGTGAATTGAAAGAAAAAATTATTTATATCTAAATATATTTTTCTACACAAAAATAACCCTGTTAAATAGATTTTATGGCAGCACTTTTACTGCATCTACTTAACAAGGATTATTTTATTATTAGGCTATGTTTTAAATTAGTTTTATAATAAAATTATATCTTTTTAACAAATTCAGACTTTAATTGCATAGCTCCAAATCCATCAATTTTGCAATCAATATTATGATCTCCATCAACTAAACGTATATTTTTAACTTTTGTTCCTATCTTTATAGATGATGAGCTTCCCTTTACTTTAAGATCTTTAATTACTGTTACAGAATCACCATCATTTAATATATTTCCATTAGCATCTTTAACTAAAGTTTCTTCTGCAGCTTGTTTTTCTGATTCTAAAGTCCATTCATAAGAACATTCTGGGCAAATAAATAGATTTCCATCTTCATAAGTATATTCTGAATTACACTTTGGACAATTTGGTAAAGTATTCATAAAATTCATTTCCTCCATTGTTTATTAATTTAATATATAAAAACCATTCTTATGCTGTTAACCTCATAAAAATAGTAATTCACATCTTTTTTGTATTGTTTATTTTAAATATTAATAAAATTTCAGGTTATTATTTCTTTAGTAAACTTGCTCTCTAAATAGCAAAAATTTCTCACAGTTTTATATAATATCATAGTATTATTATATTGACAAATTATTTTAATTGATGCTTAAACAACCAATATTCTTTATATTTACCTAAAAACACTATTATAGCTTTAAAAAATGATATTTTCATACTACTACTTTATAAATTCATTTAAATCCTTCAAAATAATTATTTTTCCTCGTTCTAAATTTACATATCCCATTTGTTCAAATTTCTTTAACTTTCTACTAACAACTTCTCTAGTAGAATCAATTTCAAAAGCAAGTTCTTTATGTGTGCTATAAACAATTTTGTTTTTCTTACTTATGAGTAGCTTTGCAATTCTAGTTTCTAATGAATCATGTCTCTTTTCTTCTTTCTTTTCTATGACAGTATTAAATTTACTATATATATCTTTATACATATATTTTAAAAACTCACTATCTTTAAATAGCTGTTCTGTTACTATTTCAAACGGAATTATACATATTTTAGATTGTTGGAGTGCTTTTCCTATAATATTTAATGATTTAAAATTTAAAAGACAGCTTAATGCCTCATGACATAGTTCTCCCTTTTTAATATTAAAAAGATTTGTTTCTTCTCCATTTTCATTAATTCTCTGTATTTTTATTGTTCCATTTATAACAAATATGATGCCTTCGCAGGTACAATTTCCAGATGATATATACTCATCAGCATTTAATGTTTTAAATTTTGCTTTTTTACTTATTATTTTATTGTTTTCTTTGTCAATATACTCTAAAACTTTATAAATTTCATAAAATTCTTTTAAGTTCTTTTCTCTAACATTACTTGCAAAATTACTTTTTTCCATAATTCCTCCATCTAAAAATATATTATTTTAGCTTTATAATTTAAGTCGTTTTTAATATAATGCTCTTTATTACAATAATTTACTAGCATTATACTATTTAAAACAAAATTAAAAAAGATTATAAAATTATTTATTAATTAAAGATGCATTTAAGATTGCTGAACATTCTGATGGAAATGAACATAACTTAATAGCTAAACTTAAAACTTCTGAAAGCTATATTCCTTCAACTTTCATTATTAGCAGAAATTGATGTAAACTTTAATAGGTAGTCTAATTTTAATTTAGACTACCTATAACTATATATTTTAATATCATATACCATATCATTATTCCTGCACTGCATTTGGAAATATGCATGGTTCTAAAGTCGACTAGGCGATTTTATTCTATTATTTAAAATTATATTCTGTAACAATACTATTTCTATTCATAGTCTTATCATTATAATACTCATAAAAAGATAGTCCTAAAAAGCTTCCTGTTATGTTATAAACATTAGTATATCCTAAATTTTGAAGTGCTAAAGTTGCATTATAACTTCTTTGTCCTGTTCTGCAATGAAGGTATACTGGTGCATCTTTTGGTATTTCATCTACTCTTTCTCTAAGTTCACTTAATGGTATATTTTTTGAATTTTTTATATGACCATTTTCATATTCTCTTCTTTCTCTAACATCTATTATTACAGCATTATTTTCTACAAGTTCCCTAACCTTATCTATGTTAACTTGCTTAAAATCATTATTTAGTAAATTAGATCCAACATATCCTGCATAATTAACAACATCTTTTGCTGTTGAAAATGGTGGTGCATAACATAATTCTAAATCTTTTAAATCTTCTACTGTTCCACCAAATTTTATTGCTGTAGCCATTATATCTATTCTTTTAGTAACATCACCTTTACCTATAGCTTGAGCACCTAATATTTTCCCAGTTGGTACTTCATAAAGCATTTTAAAGTATATTGGTGAAGATTTCGGCATTATTCCAACTTTATCATTAAGTATTATATTTACTATATCATAATTTATATTCATATTAAGAACTTTTATTAATGATTCATTTAATCCTGTTGATGCTCCATTATAATTAAATACCTTTATAGCTGATGATCCTATATATCCTTTATTTATTGTACTTTTATTGTTTATATTATCTGCTACACTCCTTGCTGCCTTTTGAGCTGGTCCAGCTAGTGATAATTTAGTCATAGAATGAGTAAGGGAATTATACACTTCAATTACATCACCTACAGCATAAATACTATCATCGTTTGTTTTATAGTTTTTATCTACTTTTATTGCGCCTGTTTCTCCAAGTTCTATTCCCGCATCCTTAGCTAAAGTTACTTCTGGTGCAACTCCTATTGCCATAACAACTGCACTTGCATTCACTTTTTTTCCTGATGACAAAACTATAGTATCTTCTTCAAAACGCTCAACCTTATCTCCAACGATTAAATTTACACCATTATCATAAATTTCCTTATGAAGTATTTGTACCATATCATAATCAAAAGGTTTTAAAATTTGTTTAGTAGCTTCTATAAGTGATACATTAAATTCTGCTTTTCTTAAATTTTCAGCAGCTTCTACGCCTATGTAACCACCCCCAATTACAGCTACATCATTACTATTTATCTCCTTTAAATATCTATTTAATTTATCTATGTCAACTACGTTTCTTATTGTAAAAACATTAACTTTTTCAATACCAGGTATATTAGGCACTATTGGATGTGCTCCTGGAGATAAAATAAGTTTATCATAAGATTCTTTGTAAACTTCTCCACTCATTAAATCTTTGACATCTACAGTTTTATTTTTTCTATTAATTGAAATAACTTCATTATTTACTCTTGCTTTAATATTATATTGTGATATAAATTTTTCTGGACTCATTAAAACTAATCTATTAGGAGAATCTATTACTCCACTTAAATGATAAGGTAGTGCACAATTTGAAAAAGATACATGAGGTCCTTTTTCAAACATTATTATTTCATCTTCCTCACTATTTCTTCTAAGTCTTGCAGCTGCTGAGGCTCCTCCCGCAACTCCACCTACTATTAATATTTTCTTTTTCATAATATCATCCTCCTAATTATTATGTAACTTGATTTTTAACTTTACACTATAATATCAACACTGTTTTAAAACATTAACTTAAGTTACCTCTTTTTTGAGCCAACATAAGATCCTACCCCTCCAGAAACGTTAATAACATCATATCCCTGTTTTCTAAGACTACTACATGTTCTTGCACTTCTTCCCCCTGATTGGCACATTATGTAATATTCTTTATCTTTATTTAAATATTTATTAGGCTCATCTAAAAGCATATCCATTGGAATATTTTTAGCAGATTTTATGCTTCCATTTTTATATTCATAATCTTCTCTAATATCAATAAGTTCAACTTTTCCTATTAAATCATCAATATCATTAACATTAATTACTTTTCCATTCTCTCTTTTTAAAAATCCAAACATATTCTTCCTCCTGTTTTTTATATTAATCTTTTATAAGAAATTTAAATATCTATTTCTTATAAAAACTCATCTCTAACTTGTTAATTTCATTATAATTAACATATGTATTTTCTACTGTGACTTTATCACTTAGCAATAAGTAAAAACAAAAAAATCTATCATTATATATGCTTTTTAGGTTACCTTTTTTTATCATTGACCTAAATTATAATTTAAGTTATTTAAAGACTTCAGCTCTTTGTACTTTCTTAAATAATAAAAAATTCCTTTAGATATTTTGTGTATCTAAAGGAATTTTTATTAATCTTTTTTATGTGTCTTTTTACTATGTTTAACTCCACAATTATTAGCTTTCTTCTCCTTTTCTTGTTGGCTTGCACAAGAACAATCATGTTTTTCACTCATAATATTTATCGCTCCTAAAATAAATTTTTATTATAATTTTATACTACTATTTTGTTCAAGTTCTAAATATTTATTCTTTATTTTTAATTGTATTATTAAAAAACTCCCTTAGATATTTTATGTATCTAAAGGAGTTTTTATTTAATATTATTTGCTATTAATAATAATTTTAATTTATAGTATTCTCATAATTAAAATATTAGAACTAATATTTGGGGTAATAATATAGAAATTACTATTGCATATATTAGATCAAGCCAAACTATTGAACCATATGCACCAATATAAATTAGTCCAATCACTGGTGTTACTAAAATTTTAAATATTATAGACACTTCTTTATTCTTTAATATTGATTCAATCATATTTTCTGCATCAACTTTACTTGGAAATGCATGCATTAATATAGATATTCCAATCCATACTAAAAATAAATTTAACAAATTGTTATAATTTTTAAATTCAAATACTTCTATTGATACAGGCAACATAATAAACATTCCCAAAATGGTATTTATTAAAAATGGTCCTATTGAAACAAAAAAAGATTTTAATGGGTTATCTGCTGGTTCATGTACAACATAACCACAAGGATTTTTAAATTGAAAATATTTTACTTCATATACAGGAACCCTCATTAAACGGCAAAAAATTTGATGTGCTAATTCGTGTACAATAACACCTGGAAATGTTACTGCTGATATTAAAAAACCTGGTATAAAATACATAATCTAAATCCCCCTATTTATCCTAAATAATAATCATCAATAGTAATATTTCCATCTAAAAACTTCATTATATCATCATCAAATCCGTCTCCATTTGAAGTATATTCTTCTTTATATTTCTCAGCTTCATCGTCTTGTCCATTTGTTATAAGAGCAATAATTAAAGTTTCTAATACATAAGTTTCTTGTGGGTCTGCATCATAAGCTTTTTTAGCAAGATTTACTCCCTCTTGTTTATTCCCTTCAAGCATTTCTACTATAGCTAATCCCCTTAATGCACCTGCATTATCATTTTCTTTATTTAATACAGTATTAAACTTTTCTCTTGCACTATTAAAATCTTTTTCTCTACGTAAAATATTAGCTAATTGGATTTTACTATCAGTTATATTATTGTCTTCTTGAATAGATTTACTAAGATATTCTTTAGCTGCATTATTATCATTAGATGTAGATCCTAAATAATAATATAGTAATGATTTATTTTGACTCTTATCATTTAATAAAATTTTCAAATTATTTGATATTAGTTGGTTTTTTTCATTTGGACTAGCATTTTCATCTAAATTGCTTACAATATTTCCAAATGCATCATAAGTTTTATAATATGAATCAAGATATTTTGTGTATTCAGTAATTAAAGTATATGTTGAGTTATCTGCTTCTTTTCCTGATAAATAAGTATCTATTATGTATCCTGCATAATTATATTTACCATTTTCCATGGCTATTTCAATAATTTTTACAGCGGTATCTAGCGAATCAGGATATTCTTCTAATACATTTTGTAAATTTTTTAATGTACTATTTACTTCTCCTTTTTTTGCATTATCTTCTGCCGCAGAATATATTTTATAACTATTAAATACTTTTGGAAATTTTAAAAATGAAATCCCTATAAGAATAATAAGTCCTATAGCAAGAATTGCAAAGATCTTTGGAATTGGATAATGAATTTGTTCTTCTCTACATTTATTGCATAATATTGAATTCTTACATTGTGAAGTGTCTGCATTAACTTGTCCGCATTTATGACATATGCTTCTTTGATAATTCTCTTCATAAATTGAATGTGTTTGTTCATTGTATTCTGTCATATTTAATTTCCCTCCTTTAATTGTACATATTTTGGCATAACATATGAGATTCTACATTATTTTTCAAAATATGTCAATTAAAAGAATTTATATAAAATTCTGTAGTTTTATATGAAATCGTGGTCATCTTGAAATTCCTAATAATAATTACTACATATTTTTATAAAAAAACTTCCTGCTGGTACATCTACTTTTTCTAATTTAATTTCACCATCTTCTTCTGATAATTCTTTAGCATATTTCATAGCTTCCAACTTTATTTATGTATATATCAACATTTGTTTAAATCATAATTAATTATTGTTATACTTCGCTTATATTTATTATCGTAACTTTTTCTAAATAATTAACACATACTATATTAAAATGCATTAGCTTTATATAGTCATATTGAATCCTCATTTATATAACTTATATTTATAAGTAAAAAATTATACTTTATTAACACTAATATTTTTAAGCTATTAAAGAATCGGTTTTCTTACTTGTAAATAGAAAAAACCTATAAAATAGACGTTTTGTCTACTCTATAGGTTAATTTTATTATATTAACTTAAAATATTTATATTATTTCAAGACCTTAATTTATGATACTTAGCAATCACATTCAAAATTAAAAGAAGCATACTCAGCAAAAGTTTTTACTTTTAATGAAAGTGGATCACATAAATCAGTTTCAAATCCAAAACAGAACCTAAATGTATTCTCTACACAAGGTATCTCAGGTGTTGTTGATTCTGGCATACATGCTTCACAAACCTTAAATCTTAAAACATCTTCCTCCTCCTCATCACATACTAATACGCCTATAGCTACTTTTCTATTTTCACATGCAGTTACTGTTACATCAACTATTAATAATCTTCCTTGACATTTTAAGTTAGTAATTTCTATTGGAACATTTGTAGATTCTTCACAACCTACAAAGTTAGCATCAACAGCTTCGTTACAGCAACAATCACACTCAGAAGAACAATCAGTACTGTACCTAACTTGTGCTATTCCAAATCCAAGTGCCGGTGGTACTATAATTTCAATACGATCAAATGGAGTATCGCAACATGTTTTTGCAGCAAATAACCTTGCACCATTTGGAGTAGTAACTGTTCTAACTATATTTCCTACAAACTCATTTCCTGAATAAAATTCAACAGTAAGAGGAAATGTTCCAAAAAGATTAGCTTCCATTTCAAATCCAAAAATGCAAGATGGTTCAGATAAAGTTATAGTCATAGAATTTTGGAAGTTTGAAAATAGTACATCTGGAGTAGAATCTTCAGATAATGGAGGTGAAGACCAATTATTCCAACCTGAAGGTACATTAAGTTTTTGCATATTTGAACTAAAAGTAACTGTTTGAGTACCATCAGTTATAGAGTTTAAAAAGGTTCCTTGTGATATACCTGAAATATCTATTTTTTTTGTAGCTGCTGTATAAGCAGTATCCGGGTTATCAAAAGTAGTAAAACAATCTAAAGCAACTAAAGTCGTAGGTTGTTTTACATTTTTTGTTTCTTGATTCATATATTTATCAACTAAAGTTGGACTGTAGCAATAACTTATTTCTAAATTTCTAATTTCATCTATAGTGTTTTCACAATTAATATTATCATTCATAATATCTTTCTCCTTTGAATAATTTAGATATTTTTCATCTTAATATATACTATTTTTTATATGACAAAATGTTATTTATTATTTAGATTATTCTAATATACTTACAATGTTACTTTTTAATTTTAAAATATACACTTTCTATTTATCGTCATTCCTTAAAGTCAATTTGTAACATTAATATTATTTTCGACATAAAATATAATATTATATGGAGGTGACTACTAGTGAAAACAAATGACTATGATATTCCAACTGAAGTAGAGCATATTGTATTTCCCAAATACTGTGATTGTCTAAATAAAAAAATCAACACCTCATTAGAGGACACTGGGAAATTATTATTAGTTAAAGTACACTTAAAAAATATTTTATATGATAAAAATTTAGCTGTAGGAGTTTTAGTTTTTGAAGGACCTATCTTACGAGCATTTAAAGTAAAAGAAATTTACACTGGTAATTGTGATGGAATGTGTAAATATCATGATATTAAAACCCCTACTTATTATTTTGTTTTTGCTGATAAAGAAGATTGCTCTAAAAAAGATTTTTCCATTAAAATTATAAAAAATTATACCAATATAAATAAGTGATAAAAATATTAAATTTATACAATATAGTTCTTTTATTAACTAAGTTCATTAATAGTTGTCATAGAAAATATTATTGATTGCATAATCATCACTAAAAAACTGTACTAAAATCTTAGTACAGCTTTTATATATTATTTAACTTAATTACAGTAAAAATTAAACTTTACTATAAATTAAACCTTAATAATATAGTTGAAAAATTTACTATATTATTAAGGTTTAAATACTTTTACAACATATATTAAGGTATTATGTATTTCTTCTTTAAGGTTATATATTACAATATTTGGTTATTCTATGTTGACGTTTTCATTGCATTAGACTATACTAAATATATTTGGTAAATTTTTTCAAATGGGAGGTTGTTTTATGGACACTAAATATTCAAATTTATTTGAACCAATAAAAATTGGTAATCTAGAAATTAAAAACAGATTTGTAATGGCCCCTATGGGACCTGCTGGATTATGCTCAGAAGATGGTAGTTTTAATGAACAGGGAATAGAGTATTATGTTGAAAGAGCAAAAGGTGGTACTGGTTTAATAATAACTGGTATTACTTATGTTGAAAATGAAATTGAAAAATGTACTATGCCTTCTATGCCTTGTCCAACTATTAATCCTGAAAATTTTATAAAAACAGCAAAAGTACTTACAGAAAGAGTTCATGCATACAATTCAAAGATATTTTTACAATTAACTATGGGTTTTGGTCGTGTTAGTATCCCTAGCATGGTTGGTGGCGTTCAACCAATAGCACCATCTGCTATACCTCATAAATGGGTACCTGATATAAAATGTAGAGAACTTACAATAGAAGAAATTGAAACTTATATAAAAAGATTTGGTGAATCAGCTTCTATAGCAAAAGAGGCTGGATTCGATGGAATCGAAGTCCATGCTGTTCATGAGGGATATCTTCTTGATCAATTTACTATTGCATTGTTTAATAAAAGAACAGATAAATATGGTGGAAGCTTACAAAACAGATTAAGATTACCTATAGAAATTCTTAAATCAATAAAAAATGCTTGTGGAGAAGATTACCCAGTATCCCTTCGTTATAGTGTTAAAAGTTATGTAAAAGGCTTAAATGATGGCGCCTTACCTGGAGAAGACTTTGAAGAAAAAGGTCGTGATCTTAAAGAAGGTCTTGAAGTTGCTAAAATACTAGAAGAGGCCGGATACGATGCATTTAATTCTGATGCTGGTACTTATGATTCATGGTATTGGAATCACCCTCCTATGTATTTTAAAAAAGGAATGTATCTTTCATTAAATGAAAAGTTAAAACAAGTGCTTAAAGTTCCTGTTATTACTGCTGGAAGAATGGACAATCCTGATCTAGCAAGTGATGCTATTGCTACTGGCAAAACAGATATGATTGCTTTAGGAAGACCACTTTTAGCAGATGCATATATTCCTAGAAAAATTAAAGAAGAAAAAATTAAAAACATTCGTCCATGTTTATCTTGTCATGATGGATGCATGGGAAGATTAGCTACTGGTGGCGGAATTTCTTGTGCTGTAAATCCATCTACAGGTAGAGAAAAGGACTTTGAATTACACACAGTTAAAGAAATCAAAAATGTAATGGTTATAGGCGGTGGTGTTGCTGGATGCGAAGTTGCAAGAGTTTGCGCTATCAGAGGCCATAAAGTTTCTTTATATGAAAAAACAGATAAATTAGGTGGAAATATTATACCGGGAGGAGTTCCTGATTTTAAAGAAGATGACAGAGCTCTTATAAAATGGTATGAAAATGAATTAAAAGAAAATAACATCGATATTCATTTTAATATTGCAGTTACAAAAGATTTAACTGATAAATTAAATCCAGATGTAATTATTGTGGCTACAGGTTCAACACCTAAAATATTAAATTTAGAAGGAAATAAAAATAAAGTTTATACTGCTCAAGATGTACTTTTAGGAAATAAAACTCCTGGAAATTCAACTGTTATTCTTGGTGGTGGTTTAGTAGGTTGTGAAACAGCCCTTTGGCTTGTAAAACAGGGTAAGAAGGTTACTATAGTTGAAGCTCTTTATGATATATTAGCTTCTGGTCCTGAAATATGTCATGCAAATAGCCAAATGCTAAGAGATTTATTAGCTTTTTATAAAGTTGATATTAAAACAAAATCTATCTTATCTAAAGTAGCTGATGACGGTGCTATAATAATAGAAGATGATAAAGAAGTGACAATTCCTGCTGATTCTGTAATTTTATCTGTTGGTTATAATTCTGAAAAATCGCTATATAATGAATTAAAATTTAATGATAAAGAAGTATACCTATTAGGAGATGCAAGAGAAGTTAGAAATATTTTGACTGCCATTTGGGATGCTTTTGAGGTAGGTAGAAATATATAAAATTTAATATTGCTTTAATGATGTAGAGCTTATATTTTTTTACAAAGTTCAACATTCAATTAAAACATAGTAAATAAAAAAAGTGACTATCTAACAAAAATTTTGTTGGATAGTCACTTTTTAATCTCTAATAAAATCTGTTCATCTTACTCATTGCCAATAACTTTGATACTCCTGTCTTTTCCCATTCTTCAACTTGTTCAATAGCTTCCTGAGGAGTTTTTCCTAATCCTACAAGTACACCTGATAAAATAAATTCCTGATATAAATGTTCTGGATTAATTCCTGCCTTATCTTCTGCTAATGCACGATTAACTAATGGGGTAATATATTTAACCCAATCATCAGGAGTAAAGTTAGATTTATTTTGCATTTCACTTCTGTTCATAGTTACAGTATTCATTCTATTATTTGCTTTAAGTATCCCAACTTTAGATAGGGTACTTAAAAATTTAGGCACTCCATGACACGATTTGAATTGTTCTGTTAAATCTTTACCTGCTGTAAGTCCAAAATGTGTTCCGTTAGCCCAAACTGCCTTTTCGCTTAAATCATAAACTATACCTTCTATGGCCACATAAGCAGGTTTTCCGTTACTTCCATCATACTGTGCTAATTCTTCTAATGTAAATTCTCTTTGTTCTCTATAATTATCTCCTATAAGTTCTCTAATAGTTTTGACATCAAAATATATAGACATATCTACCTCGCAAATATTTTTCTCTATATTAGTATAGTTTAAAACTAGTAAATGTTTAAATATTCTTTTTTAAATTCTAAATATCCATTTTTTCTCAAATTACAAGTTAGACATTTTCCACAGCCATTACCTATTGTTACACTTGGTCATAATATTAGAATGTGTTTTAAATCAATATTAATGAATTATCATATCTATAGTATAATAAGCATAATCTAAATATTGGATATTTATTTTTATAGCATTATAGTAAAATCTTTAATATTTATTTATGAGCTGGCCATTTGCATTCTGTAAATTGTATTTCTGTAAACACAGCATTAAATGAAGATTTTTCTGGACTACAAGCATATACTCCTATACGTATTTCATCACTTGCTTTAAATAAATGGAAAATTCTCATTTGTTTAAAATTAACTCCGTCATATGAATTTTCAATACAATAGTCATTTTCACGACGACTAAGTCTATAATACATTTGTTTGTATTTTGCAGAAATATCAGTAGTTGCCCAATCCGAATAACCATAATTAGTTACTACGCTTCCAAGTCTTTGGTATTCTTCATTTTGATATTCAATAGATGCTTTAAACCAATTATCACTATCCTGATAAATTATAACACCACATTGATCAAAACGATGATTACTGTCAAATTGAGTTTTCACTAAAAAAGAAAATTCTTTTTCTTTTGTGCTAACTAACAATGCTGGTGCATTATTGTTTTGAAATCCATAATAAGTTCTTTGCCAAAGATCTGTTCTTGGCTCAGTTTTAATAACAATCTTTTCATCTGATATAGTATATGTTTTGGGTTCAAAAATCCAAGACGCTTCATTATTTTTAAATAACATTGTCTTCCCTCCATTTAGTATTATTCTTCATCTATAATTCTTATAACTCTACAAGGATTTCCTACAGCTACTGCATTATCTGGAATATCCTTTGTAACGACACTTCCTGATCCAATTACTGCATTTCTCCCTATTTTAACTCCTGGATTTATAGTTGTTCCTCCACCAATCCAAGCTCCATCTCCTATTTCAATAGAATGTGCATACTCTAGTCCTGAAATTCTTTGTGAAGGTGATAATGGATGTCCTGCTGTGAAAATATTCACATTAGGACCTATAAGTACATTCTTTCCTATTGTTACTTTAGCACAATCTAATATTGTACAATTATAATTTACATAAGAATTTTCACCCCAATGAATATTGTATCCATAGTCACATCTAAAAGGTGGTTCTATATAAAAATTTTCACCTACATATCCAAATAACTTTGAAATCAATTCATTTCTCTTTTCTACGTCACTTGGGTGTAATGAGTTGAATTCAAAAATCACCTCTTTAGCATGTTGTCTTTCAGAAAATAGTTCTTCTCCAAGAGCTAAATATAAGTCTCCATTTAACATTTTTTCTTTTTCAGTCATAATTAATTCTCCTTTATATATCCCTTATAATTTAATCAGTAAATTTACTTTATCTACTTTTATATTTTGAAAAATATCTCTATAATGATATTATATTTAATTTAAATAGTATATACTTGCAATAAATTGATAATAAATAACACAAAACTGACATTAATGGTGATAAGATGATAAAAGATAATTGTAAAGAAAAAAGAGAGCATGGTAGTTTTTTACTACCGCTAGGCATATATAATGTTTCCTTAGGTAATATTGAAAAATCAATAACAGCACATTGGCATAATGAACTAGAATTAATTTTAGTTTTATCTGGACAATTTAATTTAAAAATCAATGCAGATTCTTATACTTGTAAAAAAGGTGATATAATCCTAATAAATAGCGGATTTCTTCATTATTTTAGTACTGAAGAAAATCATTCTAGCACTTGGAATTCTATTGTTTTCAATATGGAGCAATTAAATAGCAATATTATTGATAATTGTTCCGTTAACTTTATAACTCCTATAATAAATAATGAATTTGAACTTCCAGTAATTATTAATAAAGATTCTCTTATTAATAATGAATTAAAAAATATAATATTAAATATTACTGATACTTATAATTCAAAATATTATGGTTTTGAACTAGAAATCAAATCATTGCTTTTTAGATATTTTTCTCTTCTATTTAAATTTAATTTGATAAAAAAGAAAACAAATAATACATATTTAAATAAAGAAAAAATTGAAAAAATTAAAATTATACTCAAATACATACAAGAAAATTATAATAAAGAAATAGATATTAATACACTTTCTTCTATATGCCATTACAATCAATATCACTTTATGAGATTTTTCAAAAAGTACACTGGTAAAACCTGCATTCAATTTATAAAAAATTATAGATTAGAAAAAGCTGCAAGTTTAATTTCAAATACTGATTTATCTATAACTGAAATTTCATTGGAAGTTGGCTTTACTAATATATCCTATTTTATTCGAAGTTTTAAAGAAAAATATAATACAACTCCTAAAGAATTTAAAACAAGGCTTTAAATAATATCATTTAAAGCCTTGTTTTGTTATAAAAATAAGAAAATTTTTCTTTAATGTATATCTATTAGTACGTAAATTAACTCATTAGAAAATCTAATACATTCCATCCGCCCTTTGTATTGGCCTTGTACAATTCTGTATAACCACATTGAGAACAGGATATTGTAATAAACTTCTTATTCTGAATATCGAATATCTTAGCAAAGTTTCCACCAGTTGCTTGAAATTGATCACTCTCATATTTATTACATCCGCATTTTGAACAAACATATTGACGTTTTTCCATAACATCCTCCTTGTATAATTTAGTTGTAATATTTGATAAAAAGCCACTTATCCTTCTAACTAACATTACATTTCTTATTATTTTTAATATTTTTATTTATTACTTTGCCCGTGCTTTTAAATAATTACATATCCAGTTTTGCTTATACATATAAACACCATGATAAAGCATAGACAATCTTCTTTAATTATTATATTAACATATCTAATTTATACTTTTCCTTAATCTATCCTTAAATTTACATTATAAATTATAACTTACCTTATAATAGAAATCTTCTAAATATATTATGAAAACTTACAAATAACTGTCTTAAACTATATTTTGAAAGTTTTATATAAGTCATTGTATTGTAAAAGTCTATACAATATAGTAATAGTTACATGCCATAAAAATTTCACCAAATAATTTCATATAAGAATGTCCCTAGATATGCTAAAAATATTTTAAATTATACTCTTTGATAAAAAGATTAATATGTGATAAAATTAATTTAACCCTTACTTTAAGGATATTCCTGAGAGAAAAGGTAAAAATTTTAAAAATGTTCTGAAATACATGAGGGTTCTACCCAAATGAGAAGGCAAATATATAATTAAGTATTTATCTCTATGCCTTTTTTGCATAGAGTTTTTTATTTTGTGCCAGATTGGTTTTATACAAATTTTAAAAAGGCATATTGATAAAAATTCAAAGTTCATTATCACATTATGAATTTTGTTATTTACTTAATATTTAAGAAGGGATGGATATTTATGGATACAAGAATTGCTTTAATAGGCATAATAGTTCAAGATACAACTGTAACTGAAAAAGTAAATACTATCTTGCATGATTATAATAAATATATAATTGGAAGAATGGGACTTCCTTATAAGGAAAAAAATCTTGCCATTATAAGTATTGTAGTTGATGCTAGTAATGATATTATAAGTTCATTATCAGGTAAATTGGGTATGCTTAAAGGCATAAATGTAAAAACTATGTATTCAAAAACAAATTAATCCCTATTAACTTTAATGTTGTCAGAACAGCTTTAATAAAATTAATATGGAAAGAAGATGTTTGACATGTATAATGTAAAATCAAGTATAGCAACTGAATTTATTAATAACGAAGAGATTTTAGAAACTCTTAAGTTTGCAGAAGAAAATAAGAGAAATAAAGTTTTAATTAATGAAATTTTAGAAAAGGCAAAAGAATATAAAGGCCTTTCTCATAAAGAAGCTGCTGTACTACTTGAATGTGATTTAGATGAAGAAATAGCCAAAATACATGATTTAGCTAAAGAGATAAAACAAAAATTTTATGGAAATAGAATTGTTATGTTTGCACCTCTTTATTTATCAAATTATTGTGTAAATGGATGTACTTATTGTCCATACCATCATCAAAACAAACATATAAGTAGAAAGAAATTAACTCAAGAAGAAATTAAGAGAGAAGTAATTGCTCTTCAAGATATGGGACATAAAAGACTTGCTTTAGAAACTGGAGAAGATCCTATTAATAATCCAATAGAATATGTTCTTGAAAGTATAAAAACTATTTATAGCATAAAACATAAAAATGGTGCTATAAGAAGAGCGAATGTTAATATAGCAGCTACAACAGTTGAAAACTATAGAAAACTTAAAGAAGCTGGAATTGGAACATATATTTTATTCCAAGAAACTTATAACAAAGAAGCTTATGAAAAACTTCACCCAACTGGACCAAAACATGATTATGCTTATCATACAGAAGCTATGGATAGAGCTATGGATGGTGGAATTGATGATGTTGGTTGTGGTGTTTTATTTGGATTAAATCTTTATAGATATGATTTTGTTGGTCTATTAATGCATGCTGAACATTTAGAAGCTGCTAAAGGAGTTGGCCCTCATACTATAAGTGTTCCTAGAATAAGACCTGCTGATGATATAAATCCTGAAGATTTTGCAAATGCAATTTCAGATGAATTATTAGAAAAAATAGTAGCTATTCTTAGAATTGCAGTACCATATACAGGAATTATTGTTTCTACAAGAGAATCTCAAGAAGCAAGAGAAAAACTTTTAAAAGTTGGTGTTTCACAATTAAGTGGTGGTTCTTGTACAAGCGTTGGTGGATACGTTGAAAAAGAAAAAGAAGAAGATAATTCTGCTCAATTCGATGTAAATGACAATAGAACATTGGATGAAATAGTTAACTGGTTATTAGAGATGGGACACATTCCTAGTTTCTGTACTGCTTGTTATAGAGAAGGAAGAACTGGGGATAGATTTATGAGTCTTGTTAAATCTGGTCAAATAGCAAACTGTTGTCAGCCTAATGCTTTAATGACTTTAAAAGAATACTTAGAAGATTATGCTTCTTTAAAAATTAAAAAAAATGGTGAAAAAGTAATATCAAAAGAAATTACTAGAATTCCAAGTGATAAAGTTAAAGAGGTAGTAATTAAACATTTAGAAGAATTAAATGAAGGTAAACGTGACTTTAGATTCTAATATCAATTCAAAGGCTATTGCATATTATTTTGCAATAGCCTCTATTTAAATATAATACACTTACATATAATTTAAACCAAAAATTTATATTTTTGCAAACTTTAATTTATTCAAATTCTGAATTATCTATATAATTTTTAAATATATAGATTTCTTACCCATCTTCAGTTTTTATCTTTGTTAATTCATCTGATCCAAATAAGTATTTTTTTACCTTTAACAGTATATTTATTATTTTCTATTGAATTTATTGAAAAATTAGAATCTATAAACATTATATTTAAATCGTCAATTGTTCCAACAAATGTTGAACATATTTTTTATTAAATAAATCTTCTTTAGTGACTTCTTTTTCATCATAAAAATTATATGTTCCTGGCTTCTCTTCAAATAAATAACAATCTAAAGGTTTGATATTATTTAAAGTGATTAAATAATTTCCAGTATATTTACTATTTTTAAAGTTTTTTGCAGTTATTATTTTCTTTGTTCCCTCTCAATCTTTTTTAAATATTAACTCACTACTTCTTTCTGCTTTATGAATTTCTTTTTCTGATGTATCTATATACTGTCCCATAGTCCAAAAATAATTACTTTTATAATATGACTCAAAATCTATTACTATTTGATTAAAAGTACTATTTTCAATATTACTTTTAGCTCCCTTAACTTCATATTCATAATAATCATTAGCTTTTATAGGCTTTTCACTACTAAATATAATTATGGCTCCTTTCAACATCCCTATGTATATTTTTCCTTCTATCTTATATGATAAATTATTATCTTTTATAATTTCTTCTGAAACTATATTCTCATCTTTAAATGCTTCTGAGATTTTATAATATTTAGTATCTTTGATATCATTTAACTTTACTTTTAAATTTGTATTATAATCCATGTTTCTAAATTCATTAACTTCGTTTACAGCTATAAATTTTTTATCTTCTAAATTATTATTCTTAAAATTTATTGCCAAAGCTAATAATATTACCATCATAAAAAATATAATCAAAACAGAACTGATTCTTTTTGATAAAAATTCAGACTTTTTATGTTGAATTTCTTTTTTCACTATTTTTTTCATTGGAGCCTTATACTCTTTAGCTTTTATTATTTTAACTTGTGATCCTTTTAATCTTTCTTCTGTATTATTTAAATATTTTTTTGCACTCCTATTTCTAGGATATATCTCTAAAAATTTTATAAAGTTTTCTTTTGCTAAACTTAAATTATCAGTATAATAATAGCCAATACCTAGATTATACAGTGCCTTTGCATTAGTATCTTTTGATAAATAAAAATCCAAATATGGTATAGCTTCTTCATAAGATTGTTTCATGCTCAAAATATTTCCAATACTTAAAGCTAAATCTAAATTTGCATTATCTATTTTAAAAGCTGTTTTATAAAATTTTAGTGAATTATCAATATCATTAATTTTAAAATAAAACTCTGCTATAAAACTCAATAAAATAGGATCATTTTTGAATATTTTATATGCAAAAAATAAATATTCTTTTGCTTCATAAAATTTATTATTATTTAATGATTCATATGCATTTTCTCTTAAATTTAAATATTCATCGATAAATTTAGCATTTATCAACTTTAAATATTCATATCTAAATTTATTAGTATTGTAGCATTTAACTTTATTACAATTTCTTAAAATTTTAATAAATTCATCTACATATTTTCTATCATATTTCTTATATAAGTCTACTTCGTTTTTACTCCAATTAAAATACTTATCTAATTTAACCCAAATCATTACAGGTAAATTTTTAGTTTCCAATAAAAATCTAATCATCTTATCCTCTATAATTTGGAAACTATGAACATTCCAAACTGCATCCATATTCAACAACTTGTCCCATTCATATACATCTATTAATAGTGATTTATCCATATAAATTGAGTTTAATCTGTTTGAAAATTCTTCAATTTGTTCTTCTATGTTTGCATTATTTTCTTCACTTTTTTCGTAATTCTTCGTATTATCTTTACTTATTATGATTTCTTCTGAATTAACATCATCTTCAACTATATCTACATCTTCAACTATATTTAATTGGTAATTCGTACTTTTAGATATACTATTATCTGATTCTTTATTTAAAATATTTTCTTTATTTTTCTTTGCACATTTTATAGCTTTATCATATGCCTCTCTTAATCTTTGATATCCTTCTGCATCATCTTCCGGATTATGTATTTTAAGTAATTTTGCATAAGCTTTTTTTATAGTCTTTATATCGCTATCATAGCTTATTTCTAAAATATCCCACCAGTTCATATTAATAGTATTTCTCCAATTCATCTAATCTTTTAGAAAATAATTTTGCACCTTTTTCTATATTTACAGAATTTTGAGTTGATAAAATTTTTTCAAATTCAATTAATAATTTTGATATATAATCTCTCTTATCGCCAAGAGATTCTTCATATAGTCTTTCTCCCCTAGCTAAAAGTAATCTATTTTCTGTTTTATCCCTTGGATGAATTTTAATCTCTTCAAGAAATTTTATTCTGTCTTTTATTTCTTCTTCTGACATATACTTTTCAGAATTTTGAATTACTATCGACTTCTTTTCTCCAGTAGTTATTGTAAGTACTTCTACCTCTAGTAAACCATTAATATCATATGTATATCTAACATCAACCATTTGCTGTCCAGCCTTTGCAGGTGGAACTGAAATTTCTAATTCTCCAAGCTTTATGTTGTTTTCAACTTTTCTGCTTTCACCTTGGTATACATCTATTTTTATTTCCTTTTGATTATCCATAACTGTTACTAAGCTTTTCACTTTACTTATTGGAATTGGTAAATTTCTTTCAATTATAGGTAAAAAATATCCATCTTCATAACCATCTTCCCCTAAATATTCAACTACATTTACACCTAAAGTGTATGGGCATACATCTGTTAATACTAACTCTTCTAAATCAGAATTTCTTTCTTTTAGAGCACCTTGTATAGCTGCACCTAAAACTACAGCTTCATCTGGGTTTATATTCGAATAAGGCAGCTTATTAAACATCTTGCTAACTATAGACCTAATAAGTGGCATTCTTGTACTTCCCCCAATTAAAATTACGGCTTCAATATCTATTGGAGATATATCTGCATCCCTAAGAGCTCTTTCTACTGGATGTCTTAATCTCAAAATTATATCTGAACATATTTTTTCAAATCTACTTCTATTTATTTCTATTTCAAAACATTTTTCATTTATAATTAAGCTCATGTTAGCAATTTCCTTGTCTGATAATGTTTTTTTACAAAGTTCTGCTTGTTTAGAAAGAACTGATAATGTCTTTTTATCTAATGAATTTATATTTAAATTATTCTTTGTTGCAAAATAATCTACTAATAATTTATTAAAATCTTCACCACCTAAATAATTATCGCCAGCTATAGATTTTACTTCCATAACCCCCTCAAATAATTCAAGTATTGAAATATCAAAAGTCCCTCCGCCTAAGTCAAATACTAAAAATTGAGTTTCTTCATTTTTTTGATTAATCCCATAAGCTAACGCTGCTGCTGTTGGTTCACTAATTAATCTTTCAACTTTAAGACCAGCAAGTTCTCCTGCGCTTTTAGTGGCTTTTCGTTGTGCATCATTAAAATATGCTGGAACACTTATAACTGCTTCTGAAATTTCTTCACCTATATATTTTTCCACATCTTCTTTTAATGATTTTAAAATAAATGAAGATAATTCTTCTGGACTAAATGTATAACACCCCATATTAAATTTTTTTGATGTTCCCATAAATCTTTTAAAATTACATGCTGTTAATTCTGGATGAGTTATAAGTCTTTCCTTTGCCACATCACCTATTAATATCTCACCATTTTCATCTACACTAACAATTGAAGGTGTTAGATATTTTTTTAATACATTTGGTATAATTGTGGGTTGTCCATCTTTCCAAATAGCAACTAAGCTATTTGTAGTTCCTAAATCTATTCCTATAATCGCCATGATTACCTCCTACTATATAAGCTTAACTTTATATAAAAATAAGAGCCTAAACTACACAGACTCTTATTTTGGTGTTATGATATTTATAAATATATTTTATGTATAATTATCTCTATTTATCCATGCAAAACATTATGTAAACTACTATATTTTATAACTTTCATTAATTCTTTTTTAGCATTCTTAAATATTATATCATTTAAGTTTAATATTTTCAAATTTATAACTTTTATTCTTTTAATTTCCTTATAATTTTATATTATAATTTACAAAAATCAAAAATTAATAATCTATTTAAATAAAATTACCCCCAGCACATATATTTATCATACTTCTTCCCTAGATATTTAATAACATAACAATAGGGAGCTGTTGATAAATATTTATTTTACAACAGCCCAATTTTATTCTACTATAGCTATATCATATATGATTTTACAAGTCTCTTTACACCATACACAGTCGATTTCCTGGTGTGCAGGACTTTCTATATGAACATTATAATGCTGATTTAACAATAACTTCATTTTACATTATATATGTGTATCACAATTATTCACTGTATCTTTTTCCTGCCATCCACCTCATTTGTTGCGCTATATATTATGTAACGAGTATAAAAAATTGTTACAAATTACTCTTATTTTACTTATTGCAATTTCTAATAATATCTATATTTACTCTTTTAGGTGGTTCCCCTTCATTTTTTCCTCTTACTGTAACTTCTTCTACTGAAATATTCATCTCTCTTGATATTATCTCTTTTACTCTAGGTCTGCAAAAATTACCTTGGCAAAATCCCATTCCTGCTCTTGTACGTCTTTTTATAGCATCTGTAGATTTTATTGGAATCCCTCTATTCATTGCATCTATTATCTCTGCTTCAGTCACACATTCACACCTGCATATTATATTTTTCTTTGGATCTTCATCATCTATCTTTCCAGCAAAATCTTTGTCCTTTTTAATTATTATAGGTTTTCTATACGGATTAAATCTTTCATTTTTAATTAACTTTAATCCAGATTCTTTAATAATTTCAACTATTTTTTCTGCTATAGCTGGTGAAGATGTTACCCCTGGTGAATCTATGCCTGCAGCATTTATAAATCCTTTAATATTACTTTCACCTATGACAAAATCGCCTGAACTACTAACTGCTCTTACCCCTGCAAAAGTAGTTAAAGCTTTACTCACATCAAAATTTGGTATAGACTTTCTTGCTGTTTCTATTATATTTTCAATGCTTTCTTTATCTGTTCCTATGTCTTCTCTATCATCTGTTTGTTCAGCATCAGGTCCTATCATAAAATTCCCATGATAAGTTGTAGTAACCAGTATTCCTTTTCCCTTTTCTGTAGGAACTGGGAAGATAACTCTATTTACAAGATATCCTTGATCTTTTGTAGAAAGTACATACTGTCCTCTTTTAGGCAATATTTTAAATTGATTTAATCCTATCATATTAGCTATTTTATCACTATAAAGCCCCGCTGCATTTACAACATACTTACTCTCTATTATTCCATTATTTGTACTTATTTTAAAAGCTTCATCTTTTTTCTCTATACCTAATACTGTTGTTTCTAATTTTAAATCTACTCCATTTTCTATTGCATTCTCAGTAAGTGCTATTGTCATCTCATAAGGAGAAACTACTCCAACACTTTTAGCATATAATGCAACTTTTACTTCTTTATTTATATGAGGTTCTAATTCTTTTATTTTATCTCCATGTATTATATCTAAATCATTGCATCCAACTTTTAAACCATTTTCATATAAATCTTCTATTTTCTTTTCATCTTCTTCATTAAATCCTATTACTAATGCACCTGGTTTTCTATATCCAAAATTAAGTTCTTTTTCAAGATGACTATACATACTATTTCCTTTTATACATAATTCACCTTTTAAAGTTCCATATTTAGCTACATATCCACCATGTACAATACCACTGTTTGCTTTTGAAGCTCCTGTTGCAACATCCTCTTCCTTCTCTATAAGACACACTTTTAAATCATATTTTGATAATTCTCTAGCAATAGCTGATCCAACTATTCCTGCTCCTATAATACTAACATCATACATAAATTGCCCTCCCAAATTTAACATTTTATATTAAATGATATTTATTATTATTTAATTAATATTATTTTACAACTTTTAAAAATAAAATACTAGTATAATTTCATAAAACTTTTAAAATTTAGAAATTTAATTTTCTTATTCTTTACATTATATATTATGTATAATAAATTTATATAAAATACTTGATATGAATAAGTGATTTATTTAAAAATAAAAAAATCAACCCATATTAACTACAGGTTGATTTTTTGCATTGCTAACTTTTTTGGGTTATAAATTTAATTTTTAAAATAAACATCCTATGTTTACCTATGGATTATCTTTTTTTAACTTTTGGAAAATACTTTGTATGAAGTAATTCATGAGCCTTGTGGCTTAATGGATGATCTAAATATTTCTCATAGAGAGCAATTACTTCTGGATTTTCATTAGATCTTCTAAGCACTTTACTTCTATCTATTTCATTTAATCCTTCTGCCCTTTTTTCTAAAACTTGTTGTTTATTTTTTCTTATTTTAGGTTGGCCACCGCCACCTACGCATCCACCTACACAAGCCATTATTTCTATTGCATGAAAGAATTCTTCACCTGATCTTATTTTATCTAGCATCTTTGCAGCTTCTTTAAGTCCATGTGCAACCCCTATTCTAAGCTTAAGATCACCTACTTCAAGTTCACAAATTCTAAATCCATCCCAGCCTCTAAGGCCTTCAAATTCTATATTATCAATTCTTTTTCCTGTCATATTTTCAATTGCTGTTCTAGTGGCAGCTTCTATAACGCCTCCAGTTCTACCAAAAATAATTCCAGCACCAGTATATTCTCCCATAACAGTATCTATTTCTTCATCTTCAATTTCTTTTAAATCTATTCCTGAATTTTCAAATATTTTTATAAGTTCTTTTGTAGTAATTACATAGTCAACATCGTAATTCATATCTACCGAAAATTCTACTCTTGATGCCTCATATATTTTAGCAACACATGGCATAATAGCAACTGAAGTTACTTCTTCTCTTGAAAGCCCTTTTTCCTTTGCCCATATTTCTTTTGCTATGGTAGCAAACATCTGCATCGGTGATTTTGCAGAAGAAGGAACTTCCAACATATCTGCATAATTATTTTCTATAAACTTAATCCATGAAGGACAACATGAAGTAAGAATTGGAAGCTTAACACTTTCATCTCCTGCCAAATATTTTTCAAGTCTTTCTTGAAGTTCTGCGGCCTCTTCCATTATAGTTAAATCAGCTCCCCAAGTAGTATCAAAAACATAATTCACTCCTAATTTTCTAAGACCAGCTGCTATCTTCTTTTCTACATTTTCCCCTGGTTCAAATCCAAATGCTTCACCTATTGCAACTCTTATAGCTGGTGCCATTTGAGTAATTACAATTTTATTAGGTGTAGCTAAATCTCTAAGAAACTTTATTGTATTATCTCCTGCTGTTATAGCATCAACAGGACAAGCTGATATACATGCTCCACAATGAGTACATTTGTTGTAATCTATATTATGTTGCTTTTTTAATTCTCCTTCTATGCAGTCAACAGGACAAGCTCTTTTACAGCTTCCACATCCAATACATTTTTTTGTAATTGTTAACTTTATAAGATGATTACATTGTGCTGTATAGCATTTCTTTTCTTCTATATGTTCTTCTATTTCTTCATAAAAATTTTCAACTATTTCTTCCATTATATTATGCTTTTGATTCATCTTATCTTTTACAATATCTGCAAGACTTCTTAAAATATACACATCACGCATATCAGATACACCCTTACTTATTCTGTCTAAAACCTTAAGCATTCTAGTTATTTCATCTTTAACTATTTTATAATTTTCATAAGTACCATCTTTAATTTTTGCCAGCAAATATTCTATGTAAAATTTTCCATATTGGATTATACAATCTTCTTCTGATAAAACAATAATAGCTCTACTAATATTTTCATAAAATAATCCAAAATCAAATTCTTTGTCCAAGCTACTTTCATTTAAAAAACCACCAAAAGGAATTCCTATCTGAGCAGATTTAAAACTACTATTGTGTACAAGACCTCCACAAAGCTCTAATATATCTCTAAGCGTTGCACCTTCTGGAACTTCTATTATTCCTGGATTATTTATTTTTCCGCAAATAGCTATACTTCTTTTTTCATTTCCTGTTATTTCTTTCAATTCCCCTTCACTAAAAGTTGAAAATACGGAACCTAATAAACTTTGTATATATGTATTCTTTTTGTGTGACATAATATCAACTCCCTAAATTTAAAATCATATTAAATAATTTTAAGTTTTTCATTAAAATTTATTTTATGTAAAGATAATTACTCTTTAATTATATTATACACTATATTTAACCATTAAAATAAGAGTTTATATATATAAACTCTTAAAAAAAATCGTCAAGGTCACTTTAAAGCCGTCGATTTTTTAGCCATGTACCATTTTCAAACGCAGTGCATAAATAACAGTGCGGCATATAATTATTATTTACTTTTTATTTGAATTTTTGCTTTGTGAATTTAATGAAGAATTATTATTCTCTTTTTGTTCTGCTTTATTTAAATTATCATTTTTTGAATTTGAAGAATTATTTTCTTCTTGTTTTTCTGGTTTATTTTGATTAAACTCTTTATCTTTATTGTTATTACTGTTATTATCACTATTCTTCTTCTCTTGTTTAAGTACATTTTCTTTTTCTAAATAATTAGTAGAATCTTCTCGCTGAATTTTATTTTCTATTTCTTCATCAGAAATATTGTTTTCATAATTGTTATTTAAATCGTCATTTATTTTATCACTATTTTCTTCATTAGTTACTTTTCTTAATTCTTTATTTTTCTTTTGTATTTCTTTTACAGAAAGATTTTTATAATCTTCTACTTTTATATTTGAATCTAATGCTTGAAGTTTTTGTATAAGATTTAATTTACCTGGTGTTATTCCTAGTTTTCTTGCTTCATCTCTTCTTTGTAATGCAATATTATCTTCTGCAATTTCTGCTTGAATTTCATTTTTATCTAAAACTTCATCTGCTGCAACTTTTAATGAGTCTTCAAGTTCTTCTGAAATTGTAGCATTATCTGTAGCAGTTGTAAGTGATATAACTGCCTCATTATCAGAAGTTATATAACCTTTATCAATAGCATTTTCAATTAATGTACCCACTGCTTCATTAACATTATCATTTTTTAAATCTGTACTTTCTAATATATTTTTACCATCTTCATTATATCCTTCAGCAGATACAACTTGGTCAAGTCTATTTACACCTAATTCAACACTTGGATTAATATCAAGACTTACATATGCTACTGGAGTATTAGCATAAGCGTATCCTCCACCCCCTATTATTACCATTGAACATAACATTACTCCACTTAAAATTAACTTTCTTTTCATATAAAATCCCCCTAAAAATTCATGATAGTGTAAACTTGTTTA
>NZ_JAMQHY010000042.1:0-71616 GCF_023845705.1 Clostridium sp. ZBS15 | reverse complement strand
AATCCTGATTACAAAGAAAAGGATACGTCTTTTTTCTTTGTAATCAGGATTTTACGGTTCCTGGTAGATACCCTCAAACCATATTCTTGAGGTTATACAAATAATTTTTTCGTTAATTTTTAAATTATTATAACTTATAATAAATACATTGTCAATTAATAGAAATATATTCTGATGTAATTAACATTATACCTTGTTCTTTGGAACAATTTCAATGTCATTTTATTAACTAAATGATATTGCACCTACATATCATCTTTTTTATTCATAAATTTACTTTTTTAAATTGTGATGAAGATATACTTTAAATTTTTTTATATCATATTAATATCCTTAGCTATTTCATCAAAACAGTCTTCTGCTTGAGGATATAAACCGCATTTATCTATAAATGCATGATTTACACCATTGTACCTTATATTTTTTGCATCAACTCCAGCATCAATTAAATTCTTAACATATACTTCATCTTGAACTCTTAAAAAATCGTACTCTGCAGTTATAACTAATGTTTTAGGTAAATTAGAAAAATTATTTTCTAACAATGGTGAAATATATTTATATTCTGGATCTTCACCTTTCAAATACAATTTTTTTATCATAGTATTGTCCATTAATGCTGTAACTTTATCTTTTATTAGTTCAACATTACTTTGCATGTTATATTGAGAAATATTCCAATCATACTCTGTACCTTTATTATCTGTTAGGATTAATAAAGGGTAAATTAATGCCTGATACTTTATAATATTGCTCTTTTCATCTCTATCTCTCAATGAACATAATGCTGCAAGATTACCACCAGCACTATCACCTGATACACATATTTTTTCATTATCTATATTAAATTCTTTTGGATTATTATAGACATATTTAACAACATCAAAACAATCAATAAATCCTTTTGGATATGGATTTTCTGGTGCAAGTCTATAATCTACTGATATTACAACTGAATTTGCTTTATCTGAGATAGCTTTACATGGATTTTCTACTACATCCAATGTTCCTCCAATAAACGAACCTCCATGAAAAAATATTACACAAGGCATTTTTTCCACATTTGTTAATGGCAAATATACTCTAATGTCTATGTCTCCATTTTCACCAGTTACCGTTCGATATTCTGTGTTAATTTCTCTATTCGTTATATCTGTATTATAGCTTCCCATGCTTTTTCTTATTTCACTTATGTTATAACCATCAACTATATAGTTATCTTGTTTAGATTTAGTGTTATCTTTAGGTTGTATTGATGTTTTATATACCCTAGGATCTAATATTCCATCTTTATCCGAATCAGGTATTTCTTTGATAAGCACTTGTATTCCATTAGCTTTCTCTATTCTAATTTTGTTTTTTAAAATTTTTACCAAATTAAAGTAATAATTTTTTTCCATTTATTCTACCATTCCCTTTAGTTTGCATTTTATTGTAATTTTATATAAAAAACTACAGATTCATATGGTCTTAAGATTAATTCTTTAATATTATTTTCTGTGTCTTTATAGTTTGATATCAATATAAGTGATTTCCCTTCAAGCTTTAAGTTATCAGGTAAATTAAAGCTAACTTGTTTATAATAAAAATTATTTATAACTAAAAGTTTTTCATTATTATATGAACGCAAATATGCAAATATATTAGGATCATCTTCTAAGTGAATCCAGCGTTTTCTCTATCATTCCATTGCACTGGTGTACGTGAATTATCTCTTGATTTTGACTGAAGAATTTTAACTGTAAAAAGTCAAAATCCATTAAATTCCATTTATCACCATCTTTATAAGCAACTTTTAGATGGTGAAAATTAAATACCATAACATCAAATCTAAATCCTTTCACTCCTTTTTACAATACGATTTCTAATAACTATCTCTACATATAGACTTATTTTTTAATTCATCAAAAAAGACAGTTTCTCCACCCTTTATTTCATAAATATCTTTGTCAATACTTAACCAAACGCTATTGTAACTTGGGTTATAAACACCTTTTCCATCTGCAAAATACTGCATACAACTAATACACTGCATATAATCATAAATTTCTTTATTAGTGGCATACCAAATAGAGTCATGTCCCACAACTGTTTCTGCAAATTTTTCAATTAGTCCCCAGTTATTATCTCGTTCAAATTCATAACTATGACCCCAAACATATAGAAGCATCAATCGCTGATCATTTTCTTGTTTAAGAAATTTTTCTGTAAGTTCTAACAATTTATGATTATGATGGCAAGTTGGTTTCCATTCAAGAAAATCTTCTGGTAAACTAAATTCTTCGCTATTTCCTGTAATTCTAGCATAAGAAATATCACAAGCTTTTAAAATAATTTTGATATTATCATTAAACACACCATTAGGATAAGAGAAGCCTTTCACTGGAACTTTTACAAGTCTTTCTAAATTCACACGATCTTGTAATACTTCTTGAACACTCAAAGCTGATGAAATACGATTCATAGTTGGATGTGTACAAGTATGTCCAGCAACTTCATGTCCTTTATATAAAGTTTTTACTTCACTTGCTGATATATACGGATAACAATGACCTTCTTTACAATCAAAGTATTCTGAATTGAGGTGGAATGTTCCTTTTAAGCCAGTACTATTGCAAATTGAGATAAGCCTACGATCCATAATTTTACCATCATCATAACTTAATGTTACTGCTTTATATTTTCCACCTGGAAAGCATTCATAAACCCTACTCATTATTGTAACTCCTTTCTTATTATATTTAATATTTTCAAATATATTTTATCAGCTATTTCATCTCCACATTTTTCATTAAAATGAAGATGGTCATTACAATCATATATTTCATTTAAGCGTTCAGGATTAGATTTATCACAAACAATAGAATCTATATCAATAAAATACTCTTGACTTCTTATCCAGTTATTAACTGTTTCTCTAATATTCTCTCTCTTTTCATCCCATATTCCATCATAATTATAAAATGGAGCTAATGTTACAAAAATAGGAATACTATTGTTTTTAATTGCTATTTTTCCTAGTTTATTAAGTCCATCAATTAATTCTTGTTCAGTCACCATTTCTGATAATGAAGAAACATTTCCTGGATGTACTAATTCATTGATTCCTTCAGCAATAAGCACCATCTGTGGATTATATAATGAGTAAACATCTCTTTCAAATCGTTTTATGCCAGCCTCGCCAAATATGGCATTAAGCTTACAACTTGATGTTCCATCCCTAAGAACTCTATTTCCAGAAATACCTTCATTACAAATAACAATTTGATGATTATTTTTAAATAGCTTCATGAATAATGAATTCATCCAATATCCCTGATGAACAATGGAATCACCAAATACTGTTATAATATATGGCTTTTTATCAGTTAATACCTCAAGTGAACGAATACCAAAATACACGTAATTATTAAATGAAGATTTTACTGCATCACTTATTTCTTTTGGGTAAATACCTTTTAATTGTTTATCTTTTTCATATTTATAAAATTTAACATCTATCATTTTATTACTGTTTAAACCTACATATCCTGTTAAACATGTTCTATAAGGTATAGTCAATATAACTTCGATTATTTCTCCTGCATATAAAGAAATTGGTACTATGTCAGTATATTGTTCTTCATCTGGCAAAAGCAAAACTTGTGATTTACCATTTACAGTAATATTGCTTGTAATTCCATGTGATTTAACAATAATATTAGAAATACTTAAAGGTTCCTTACCATTTTTATTTGATAATATTATTCTAAAAGCTCTACCTATTAAATTATTTTTTAACTTTATAATCTGAACTAACGGATCTAAATTTGAAGGTAATGGAGCATAGTTTTGCACATGATAACTCCATGTTGGATACCATTCTTCCATTTGAAAAACCTCCTTTCTAAATTACCTAACTAATCTAAGTGAATTAATTTTTCTCCTCTTGCCACTGCTTTTTCTTTTGTAATATCTATCTTTTTAAATTCATTTGAATTTGTAATAACCATCATAGTTGTCATATCATATGCTTGTTTTTTCATATCTTCAAGATTAAAGTCTAATAAATGTTGACCTGCTTTTACTTTATCTCCAACAGAAACTTTTGCTTCAAAACCTTTACCATTTAAATTTACAGTATCAATTCCAACATGAATTAAAATTTCAATTCCATTCTCATCTGTAATGCCAATAGCGTGTAGTGTAGGGAAAAGTACACTAATTGTTCCTTCAATAGGAGAATCTATAATTCCTTCCTCTGGGATAATAGCAATTCCTTTGCCTAAAGACTCTGAAGAAAATGTTGGATCATTAACTTTTGATAATTCAATGCATTCTCCTGTAACAGGGCTTAAAATATCATGTTGTTTCTTTTTAAGTTTTTTATCTTTTTCTACTTCAGTAACCTTATTGTTCTTCATTTTACCAATTATATATGTAGATGCAAAAGCTAAAACAAAGGCAAATGCCATACAAAGATAATGTTTTAACCAAAATTGAGCTGGAATAATAGTAAAAGCTAATGGTCCACTAGGTCCTAATGAAATAGCATATATTTTGAATATCATTATTAAAGCTCCAGCTATACCTGAACTTATTATAGAACATACGAATGGAAATTTAGCTGGAATTGTTACACCAAACATTGATGGTTCAGTTACACCTAATAAAGCTGTAGTACTAGCAGATATTGCTATACTCTTTTTATTTTTACTTTTAGAAAGGAAAGCCATAGCTAATACAGCACCAGCTTCCGCTACACATGTTATTGTAATAATAGAAAGCATGAAGCTTTGTTGAGTAGCTGCAATAAGTTGTATATTTACAGCAATCAAGGCATGATGCATACCAGTAACAACCAACGGTTCCCATAATAATCCAAATAAGAAACCTGAAAAAATAGGTGCAAAATTAAATAATTCCATAATTCCATCAGTAATCCATGTTGCAACTTGATTCATTGCTGGTCCAATACATAAAAATGTTAAAAAAGATGTTATAAAAATTGCTATTGGAGCAACTAAAATTAAATGAAGTACATCTGGTAAATATTCTTTTAGTTTTTTCTCAATAAATGATAATAAGTAAGATGCAACAAATACAGGAAGAACTGAATTTTGATATCCCAGTTTAAGAATATTAATTCCAAAAACATTCCAATATTGTGGTTCAATAGCTCCAGAAATAACAGAAGACATTTGTGAACCTGGGATTAAATCTGAATTAATTAAAACTAATCCAAGAAAAACTCCAAGCATTGGACTTCCACCAAAACGTTTTGTAGCAGACCATGCTACTAAAACAGGAATATATGTAAATGCAGTATTTGCTATCATACTAATCATATCTGAAAATCCTGCTATGACAGGATACATTTGTACAAGTGATTCACTACCGAATATACCAGATGCAGTTAAAATATTGCTAATACCCATTAAAAGACCTGCACCTACAATAGCAGGAAGAATAGGATAAAAAACATCTGAGAATATTTTTAATGCTTTTTGAAAAGGATTCATTTTTTCATCTTCAATTTTTTTCAATTCATCCCTATTCGCTTCTTTAGCACCTGTTTCTTCTAATACAACATCAAAAACTTTATCTACAATCCCAGGACCAATAATAACCTGATATTGTCCTTTTGTAGAAAAACACCCTTTAACAAGTTCATTTTCTTTTAGTTTGGCTTCGTTTACTTTTGACTCATCTTTCAATACAAATCGTAAACGAGTGACACAATGCGTAAGCAAAGATATATTATCTTTACCACCAACATTATGTATTATGTCTGTTATGTTGCTTTTTTTTATATTCATAAGTTTCCTCCATTTCCGAATCCGTTACAATCATTTCAGAAAACGAATTCATAAATTATAAATACATTATATACTTGTTTAAACATGTATGTCAATAAAAATAATCAACTAATGAAATTTAAAGTTTTTAGTATTTAATTAGCATTAAATCAGCGTTTTATTTGTCAAACCTATCATTATATGTTTAAACATCTTTACAAATAAGCCTATTCTTGTAAAGTATAAAAATTTATTGTACAATTATTGTAATAAGAAATGGAGTGAATCATAGTGCCAAAAGAAAAATTTTTAAGTCTATATGAAGTGCTGAAAAATAATATTTGTAAAAATAAATATCCAGATGGAATGTTACCTCCTGAAAACCAATTAGTAAACGAATTTAAATGCAGTCGTAACACAATACGTAGATCAATTGCACGTTTAAATGATGAAGGATATGTACAAAGTTTAAAAGGAAAAGGTGTCGTAATTTTAGAGCCACTAGAACTTAAAAGAGAATGTTTTCAGCTTGATTTTAAAAGTTTTGCTTGGGTTTCTTCCTTAGTGATGAATAACAAAGCTAATTTGACAACAAGCGTCTTATCATTTGAAAAGTCAATTATTGATGAAAATTCAAAAAAAATTACTGGGTTTCAAGTTGGTGTTGAAGTATATCACCTTGTGCGAATCCGATATTTAGATAATGAACCACTATTATTAGATATTAATTACTTTAGATCAGATATTGTATCTGATTTAACCGTTTCAATTGCTCAAAATTCTATATATGATTATATAAAAAATGTACTTAACAAAAAAATACTTGCTGCACGCCGTACTATCGCAATAAAAAAAGCAACAAAGCAAGATAAGGCTCTAATCAATCTAAAAGATCACGACTGCGTTGGAATATTATATAATAATGCTTATGTTGAAGATGGCAGAATCTTTGAATATACAGAATCTCATTTTGTTCCTGATCGTTTTGTTTTTTCTCAGTTTGTGCAAAACTAATATATTTAGCCTTACACTAGTAATATTTATATATACCATTACAATAATTTCAAATAACAATCCAAACTAAAAATTTGCTTATAAAAAATGTATACCTATGAAATCAAGGCATACGTTTCAGGTTTTAGACAAAAAACATTTTCTCAAAAACTGAGAAAATGCTTTTTGTCATTTCAATTAAATTTTTATATTTAAAACTCCAATATCCAGATGCTATTTCAAGAAAAATTTTTATATTTCTTTTACTCCATATCGTCGTAGTAACATAATATGATTAAATTGTAAAGATTAAGAATTCTATATATAGTTCTTCTCTCTTTTATGGACTCTTCTTTTTCTTTAATATCTATTTTTTCTTCCATAACTTCCATTTTTATTATTCCTCCAACAATATTTTACTTAAAATAATTACTGCTTATAACTTCAGTTGCTTCTTTTCTATTTTTGAGCAAAAAAAAACACATTGAATGTAACTTCAATGTGGTCTTTAAACACTACTACTTTTTTTTAATCAAATAGCCTTCTTCTCATCAACTTTTTCTTGATTTCTTTCTTAAATAAATTATTCAATAGAAGTCCAAATATGTAATGCCTTTGAACAAATTTCAATATTTTTGTGATTTCTAAAAGTTCTTAACTTTTCGCAGCAATCTTCTCTCCACACTAAATCATTTCCTGCTGTTTCTAAAAGTGAAAGTGATATATACATCGCTTCAGTTATATCTTGTAAAATTATCTCATCTATTGATTTCATTAAATTTTCTGGATTATAATATCCCTTTAAGTTTTGTAATACTTTCGAAATTTCATTATATGAAAACTCCATAATATATGGTCTTTCTTTAAGTATTTGTGCAATATTATTTATATATTGTATAGTTTTTATTGAATTATCAAAATCTATACATGCTGTATAAAGTTTAATAATCATCTTTTTCAATGTTTCATCAGATTTTATAACTTCAATTATTTCTTCAAATAAAGGTATTAGCTTTTGTCTTGTCATTTTATTTAAAGATACAATTTTATTTACAAGAAAATTTAATCTTTGTATATGAGGCATATCTCTTTGAGATTTCCCATTAATGTCTTCTGTTATCCTTACATTAACCATAAATCTAACAGTATCTATTATATACTTATTTATATTGCCATCTACAACTACGCATATTAATAAATCCAAGGCCGACTTCCACTTGCCTGAATCATTTAAATCAGTCATCACTTTATAAACAGAATTAGCAATGCTGTTCTCATCTATATTTATCCAATTTTTCATTGTAATAATAGCTTCTTTAGAAACTTCATTGTCATCTAAATCTGCAATTTTTAGTATTAATTTTAAATACCTATTTCTATATTTCTTTTGAAGATGATTTGAATATTGACTTAATAAGCTTTTAATAACATCCCCTTCCTTACATTCAATAAGTCTATCTAAAATTTCCCATGCAAATTCATAATCTAAATACTTTCTAGCAACATGTCCTATTGCTATCTGTACATCTTTGTGTACATTTTCTTTTTTAGCTTCATTTAATAACAATTTAATGTTTTCTTCACTTCTATACTCTCCCAACAATCTTATAACTTCTTTTCTCACAGTTATTTTTAAATGTTCTCTTTGGAAAAGTTCATCAATAACTCTAGTAAAAGATTCATGATTCATATTTCTTATACATCTTGGTATAGAATACATGGCTGTTCTTGCTTTATCTCCATCTAAATTATCTAATAAAACTTTAATAGCTTTTTCAGGTTCTTCTGTAGTTGATAATGCATGTAAAGCTGATTCTGAAATAAGAACTTCACTGCTTTTTACAAGACCATCAAAACATCTTAAATCAATATCTGGCATTTTAGCTAATGCATGTATAGCCTGATGACGTTCATAATAACTATATTGTGATCCATTAGCTATTATTTTAAGTAATTTGCTGAAAGTCTGCTGCTGGCGTGGAAGATATTTATTAAATTTATCTACTGCTGGTAAAAGATAAATTGTCTCTCCACTTAAGAACTTACCCTTAATCACATTGCCTTCAATATATGGATCTAACCATTCTTGTCGTCTTGTATGAAGATGCAAAAAAACTTCGTTTATACATATAAATGATTTATCCATCTCTAATAATTCTTTAACTCTTTTATCTCTTGTCTTTTTATATGCTAGGTAATTTTTTGCAGCCTCTTTAGAATAGTTCTCATATTTTGACATTACTACTTCCTTCAATAATTCCTGAAGCTTTTCTATCTTATATCCTCGTTTTCCTAATAAATTAGCCATTTTAATTATGCAACTGTAATTTTCTCTTTTATTTAAGTCCTTCAATAAAGGATAAAATTCTTCAAAAATTATTTTTTCCATTCCCTTTTCTATATCATCTAATTTAAATAAAAAAAGTATTGAGTTTCTTTTAGATAAACTAGTTAATGTATTTAATGCAAACTTGAATATTTTACTATTATTTTTGTCTGTATTATGTTTTAAAATCTTAAAGGCTAATTTTCCCAAGTAATTCAAAGTATCATAAGACGTATCTCTAGCTTCAATAACACTATTAAAAATAACTTCTAGAAGTTTTACATCTTTATCGTCATACAATGATGTCTGACAGTTAGAAAGCTCTTCCAAAACAGCTTTTCTTACTGGGTCTTGATCATTTTTAATACGAGATAAATAAGTCAAAGTTTCAGAAACTTCTCTCCTGCTCAATGCAGTACTTTTTATGATTAATTTAAGTGCCAAACTACGTTCTTCTGCATTTGAAGCTTTAGCTTCTTTTTCCAAAATGCCCCTACTAAACTCAATATCACAATAAGCTAAAGTATTGATATATCTGTTTTTATTATTAAGAACTTCTTTAATATTTAGCATATTTTTAGCTATTTTATCACGGAGTTTACTAGGCAGTTCTTTTAATATTGCTCTATGAAAAACTTTCTTATTAACTTCATCCTCATCATATACACCATAAAAAAAATCTTCACGATTTGAAGGTGGAATATTGTGAAGTATCTTTATAATATGATTAACTTTATTTTTAAGAATCTTACCTATTTCTATCCACTGATTTATAGTAAAGTTGACTTTTCTGCTAAAAATACATCTTGGAGCACCATACAAGAGAAGCTCTTTTCTACATTCTTCTGATAAAAGTATACTGTGTACTTTAGAAGGATTTTTTCTAACAAGAATTCCAAACTGCTTAGATAAAATAGAATAAATTTTATCTCTTGGTGGAAAATTCATTGCACAATCTAATATAAATTCCCCATTAGACAAAACTAAGACTTCTACTGCATCAAAAAATGTATTCCAAACATATACCCTTTCCCTATCTTTTGCATCTTCTAAAGATTTCTTGAAATACTTTATAAATACTTTTTCATGGTAAACTGCTATTCTATTCCAATGATCAATTGCATACCCAATTTCATCAATATATTTTTCAACAGTTTCATCAGAGCATATTGCAAATATCCTCTTTGCCTCTCCTGCCCCATATTTTGAATACACAATAGGAAATAATCTTTCAGCTACATCCCTGCGATTTACATAGTAAATAGTGTTTAATAACTTCTTACGGCATTCGCAAGATAAATTTCTCATTTCTTTTTCAATTTCATCTACTGATCCATGTTTAGCTAAAAGTTTAGCTGCTTTTATTCTTATGCTATTTTTGTGGTGACTTAAAGCTTTTTTAATAATTTCACAATTCCTGATAACATCTGCACCAACTAGAGCCAAGTTAGCTTCATATTCCCCACCTTCTAATAAAGAATACAATAACTTTATACATTTATCTTTATCCATATCACGTGCTAATAATGCAACTTTTTGTACTCTCTCAGAATATCCTAATGAGTCTAATTCTTTAATCAAACTCTTTTTCTTATTTATAATGTTACTAAAAAACATATATAACTCCTTAACTTTTATTCATATATTTACATTATCGCTTATATATGGATAAACTTAAGTTAGTGACTCTTATAGCATAGTTATTAACCTTTTAACACTTCTACTGTATCATAACTAACTCTTACAGATTATAACTTCTTTAGTTGATCAACTCTTCTTAAACATGGATTTAGCTGCTCGTTTCACAACATCAAAAAAACTTAAAGAATTAACCATATGATCTGGATCAACATAATTTCGAACAGTACGAAGCACTTTTTTTGCTTCTTTAGAAGCAAAGGTATAAGTACCATTTTTTTTCGTTTGGATTGCATATCGCGGAATCCATTTTCCTTTAAACAATACAGATGCAATGACATAGTCAACTTCTTCCCAAGGAATTTGAATATATTTGTGAGGATCACGAGAATTATAGAACTCAAAGCCTTTGTCGCCTATCATTATTTTTCCATAATCTGCAAGCCCAGTAAAAGCTGTTGCATCAATCGCTAGATCCACTTTTGTATTCAGTGATTGAACCATCTAATCTACCTCTTTTCTACTTAATACATACATTTATTTTTATTATATATTTTGTATATGTTTCTATCAATTGTTGAAAAATTTATTAAAAATAATACTTATTTAACCAATTTATTTTATTAGTATTATAAAAATTATTTTTTTGAATGTGCCTCAACTACTTTATATGTTAACAAAAGCCCAGGCTAAAAGCCTAGGCTAAGCAAAAAATATTACATTAAACCAATCAAATGGAATACAACACCAATTACGAATAATCCAAGAATTATAACAATTGGAGATACTTTCTTCTTAAGCAACCACATACAAATAAATGTAATTATTAATCCTGCAAGCCCAGGAATTAATGAATCTAAGTTATTTTGTAATGTTGTAACTTTTTCAGGTGTTAATGACATACCTGCGCCTTGTTGCATTAAAGCTGTTTTTATACCTTCTGCTCCTTGTGGAAGAGCACTCCAATCAATAAATGCACCCTTACTTAACTTAACTGATGATACTACTGGTGCAAATTTAACAGATACCCATCTATTAACTAATGATCCCAAAATGAACATACCTAGTATAGATGCCCCTTTTGTAACATCTTGTAACAAACTACCTGATAAATCATCACTAATACGAGATCCTGCTTTATAACCAAATTCTTGTGTATACCACATGAATGCCATACGAATGATATTCCAAGCAACGAAGAATATTATTGGTCCAAGTATATTACCACTCATAGCAAGAGTAGCACCTAATGCTCCTAAAATTGGTCTAACAGTAAACCAAAAAACTGGGTCTCCGATACCTGCTAAAGGTCCCATCATACCAACTTTAACACCTTGAATAGTTGCATCATCTACAGGTGCACCATTTGCACGTTCTTCTTCTAAAGCTAATGTTACTCCAAGAACTGGTGAAGCTACATATGGGTGAGTGTTGAAGAATTCCAAATGACGTTTTAATGCCTCTGATTGTTCCTCTTTAGTCTTATATAATCTCTTGATTGCTGGAATCATTGCATATGCCCAACCACCGTTTTGCATTCTTTCATAGTTCCAAGAACCTTGAAGGAAAAATGAACGGAACCAAACAGAAATACGATCTCTTTTTGTTAATTTTAATTGTTTTGACATTTTCGTTTCCTCTCCCTTCTTAGTATCTATCAATGATATCCCCTAAAGGATCACCAGTATTTGAACTTCCACCATTACCTGCTCCACCTTGTTTGCTAAGTGCTAAGTAAATAAGAGCTAAAGCTACACCTATTGCTCCAAGTCCGATAAGTGTAATTTCTGAAATAGTTGCTAATACAAAACCAATTGCAAAGAATGGCCAAACTTCTTTTGTAGCCATCATATTAATTACCATTGCGTAACCAACAGCTACAACCATTCCACCACCAATTGCTAAACCATCTGTTAACCAAGCTGGCATAGCTGCAAGTAACCCTGATATTGGACCAGCACCAATTATTAAAATTAATGCTGCTGGAATTGCAATACGTACACCCTGCATACAAATAGCAACAATTTGCCACATTTCAATAGCCCTTATATTTCCTTCCTTAGCTGCTGCATCCATAAAATGTACGAACGCTGTAGCAATTGTACGACAAATAATTGTTAATAATAATCCTGCAACTGCTAAAGGAACAGCAATAGCGATTGCCGCAGTAATTCCTTCTTTACCAGTTTGACCTCCAAGAACTAAAATGATTGCTGATGCAACAGATGCTAATGCTGCATCTGGTGCTACTGCTGCACCTATATTTGCCCAACCTAAGGCCATCATTTGAAGAGTACCACCTAAGATTAAGCATGGTAATAAATTACCTGTAACCAATCCAATTAATGTACATGCAACTAATGGTTGATGGAACTGGAATTCATCCAATATACCTTCTACACCAGCTAGAAATGCTATAATAATGACTAATACAATTTGAAGTATATTTAAAGTCATGATTACTAATCCTCCTTTTATTAATAATTAAATTATTTTTGTTTTTTTAATTCTTCTTGTGCTCTTTTAAGTATTTCATCCATATTTCCTTTTGAATCATTTGGTACTTTACGAACATCAAAATTAAGTCCAGCTTGTTTTAACTTATTGAATGTATCAATATCTTTTTGATTAAAAGCAAGTACTTTATTTGGTTGAACCTTACCTATAGAATGAGCCATAGAACCAACATTTATTGTCTTTAATGGCACTCCACCTTCTACCACTCTAAGTACATCTTCTGGATTTTCAAAAAGAAGTAATGCGCGTTGACCACCAAAATGTTGATCATCTTTTGCAAGTTTAATCATATGATCAACTGGAACAACATGTGCTTTAACTCCTGGTGGAGCAGCTTGTTGTATTAATTTCTTACGAAGTTCATCTTTAGCTACTGCATCTGAAACTACAATAATTCTTGTAGGTTGAACAGTTTTTGTCCAAGCAGTCGCTACTTGACCATGAAGTAAACGAGAATCAATACGAGCTAAAACATATTCGAATGATCCTGGTTTACCTGCATTAGATTGTTTTGCTGAATCTTCAATAGCCTTACCAGTATCTTCTGGTTCTAATTCTTCTGGCTTAACCTTAATACCTTCTTTAGCTGATGTTAAGATATAAGATGCAATTTCTTGTGCAGATTCCATAGAAAGACGTGCACCATAAGCTTCAATCAGCATTGGTAAATTTAAACCAGCTACTATTGCCCATTTATCTTTGTGTTCTTCAAATAAACCATTTGCTTGATTGAATGGTGTACCACCCCAAAGATCAACTAAGAATAAGACTTCATCTTGATTGTCAAAGGATGCAATTGCATCTTTCATTTTTGCTTTAAGATCATCAGGTCCTTCACTAGGCATCAACGTAACAGCTTTTACGTTTTCTTGTTCTCCAAAAATCATTTTACCAGATTGCATGATGCCTTTAGCAAATTCTCCGTGACTAGCAAGAATAATTCCTACCATTTTTATACCTCCTATTTTTTATTTGTTACAAAACAAAAAAGACATAAGCATTTGGAAATAAAATAAAGAAATATATGTTCAGATTTGGTCACATTATTTGTACACTAAATTAAATCATAAAAAAATCATAATACCTAAAAAAACTGTACAAAACATATGATACAACAAACAATATTACATTTACTCTATTGCATTTTTTATTTCCCTACGCTTATGCCTGATCGAATCAGTAACACGCTAAATATTTATATTTTATTGTAATCTACTTAAGAACTCTTACTAAATATTCTTTTTGACTACGTTTACATGATAGCACTTTTTTTCTTATTATGCAATATATTATTAAATTTTTTTTAAATTTATCTTAATAATAATTACTTTAATTACAAAATAGACATTTTATAAAAGCTTTAAATCAACCGTAAAAATGCCTCCCTTAGCGAAAATCCCACTACTTTTTTTTAAATATATATTATTTAAGGTAATAATATATATTGGATTTTCATTAGTTATAAGTGCAAAAAATAGACTAATATACTTAATGTATTAAAATACTAGGACAGTTTTTGTTTATTATATGAAATTATTGAACTTAGTCGAAAAAAATGTTATGCTGTCAATGTTAAACTTAGTAAAATGTCTTTACTACATAAAAATCAAGTGTAAAATTTCAATTGCTAAGAATATATTAAAGCGCTTATTTTTATAAGCTCTTTTTAAGTTATAAAGAGAGGTAATAATATGATAAAAGTTGATAACTTATCCTACTCATTTCCCCAAAAGGATTTATATAATAACATTTCATTTACATTAGAAGATGGTGAGCATTGTGCTTTTATAGGAACAAATGGCAGTGGAAAAAGTACACTTATAGATATACTTATGGATCCAGAAGAATATATGTTTGATGGTACATTAGAAATATCTCCAAATTGTAGAATTGGGTATGTAAGTCAATTCTCACAACTAGATAAAATAAAAGAAATTACAGTTTTCGAATATATAGCAGAAGAGTTTATTAAACTACAAAATGAAATAACATCTCTTTGTACTGAAATGGAGACATCTTCAGATATTGATACTTTACTAGAAAAGTATCAACAAGCTTTAGATGCATTTGATGCAATTAATGGCGATGATTTCGAAAACATTATTAATAAGAAACTTAATCTTACAAACTTAATCAAGTATAAAGATTTAATGATATCTGAACTTAGTGGTGGAGAATTCAAGCTTATCCAAGTAATTAAAGCAATGCTAAATAGTCCAGACTTAATGATTATGGATGAACCAGATGTGTTTTTAGATTTTGGAAACCTTAATTCTCTTAAAAATCTAATTAATTCACATAAAGGAACAATGTTAATTATTACACACAATAGATATCTATTAAATAATTGTTTCAACAAAATTCTTCATCTTGAAAACATGGAGATACAAGAGTTTGATGGAAGCTATATTGATTATAACTTCTCATTACTTCAAACTAAAATTGAATTACAAGAACTGGCTGCTGAAGATACTGCTGAAATTGAAAGAAATGATATATTAATAGAAAGACTTCGAGAGCTTGCAACTGAAAATGCTGAACAATTCAGAGGAAAAACCCTAAGGGCTAGAGTTAAAATTCAAGAAAGATTAGAAGAACGTAGAATTAAAGCTCCATTTATAGCTATTAAAGAACCAGATATTAATTTAAATACCTATAATAAACTTGAAGAAACTATTGCTTTAAAAATTAATAATTACAATGTTGTCTTTGATGAGATACTGTTAGAAAATGTTAACTTTGAGATTAAATCTACTGATAAAGTAGCTATTGTGGGTTCAAATGGTACTGGAAAAACTACTTTACTTAAAGAAATATTTAAAAATAATAATGATTCTATTGAGATAAATGAACAAGTTCAAATGGCTTATTTATCTCAAATTCAGGGCAAAACTCTAAATGATTCTAATACCATACTTGAAGAATTCTTGGAGGCTGGTTTTGAAACTTATGAAGACATTAAATTACATATTTTTGAATATGGTTTTGAAAATGAAGAAATACTTAATCAAAAGATAGAGTCTTTATCTGGTGGAGAAAAAAATATGCTTCAATTAGCTAAAATTTCTGCTAGTAATGCAAACTTGTTGCTTCTTGATGAGCCTACAAGTCATTTAGATACATATTCACAAATAGCATTAGAAAAAGCCATAAAAAACTATAATGGCGCTATTCTAATGGTTTCTCACGATTTCTATTCTATAGTAAACTGTATGGATTATATTTTAATTGTTGAAGATAAGAAAATAAGAAGAATGAATATGAAGACTTTCAAAAAAATGGTTTATGCCAATTACTTTGAAAAAGATTATTTAGAAATTGAACAAAATAAAAAATTAGTTGAAACAAAAATAGAATTAGCTTTAAAAGATAATGATTTTACCACTGCAAAAGATTTATCTGAAGAGTTAGAAAAGCTGATTAAGTTACTCCAAATTTAGTTAATAGCACAGGGTGACAATGTCATCAAGCTAAGAATACATTAAATTGGTAAAATAAAAACTTAATATTTTTAAAAATCATCCTAATAATCATTCTGAATACCTTTTGTAGGTATATCTAGAGGTTGGGGTGATTTTTTAAAATTTAAAAAACTCTTCATATTTTATATTGTACTTTACATTTATAGAATGCTCTATATCTATTGTTTATTTTACGCTTCCTTAAGCTTTAATCTGTTAAGTTATGTAAACATTGCTCTTATAAACTTAATCTATATATTTATTTTTCACTATAATTTTATAAGACCTCATGATTCATTGAATAATTTGACTCCAGCTGAAGTTGCCTTTTGTGGTTTTCTTATCGTAGATGCATATCAATCTATCACCTTCCTGTCTAAGTAATTTTGCGTAAAAAAATAGCCTACTCTAAATATCGCAAGCTATTTTCTACTATTTCTTTCCCTATTACTTTTTCTTGTTCTTCTTTAGCTTTCGCCTTTTTAAATAATTCCTTTAAATCATAATATCAATACTTTAAAAATTGTTGGTATAAATTATTTTGTTTACACATTACATTTTCCAATATTTTCACTACTCTTTAGAAATATTGTTCTAACTCTTCTATTGAATTCAACTCAAATATATCTGTTGCAATTAACTCTATTGTTTCTTTTGGAAGTGATTTTATTTTTTCCTTATATTCATTAGGTAATTTTTTAAACTTTTTCATTAGCTGTTTAATCAGAAGCTCAGCTTTTCCTTCATCTTTCCCTTTTTCAATTCCTTCTTGTATTAGACTTTTACCAAGTTCAGTCATTCTCAATTCCTCCTTTACTTTCTCCAAATCTTTTCCGCTTAAAAATTTATTTGCAAAAGCATATAGTATTGATTCTATATCATTCTTATAGTCATTATTTATGTCTTTTACTACGTGTATAGCGTTTATTATTTTATCAGATATTCCTATCTTCCATCCCATAATAGGAGTGAATGTTAGAGCCATTATATCTTGTTTTGTAATCTCTATTCGACATAGATATTGAATTAACTTTGTATTCATTTATTCCTGTTTCTAAAATACTCCCTGGATCTTTTATATTGCCTGAATAAACAACATAATTAATAAACTTTTCTATGTGTAGTTCCACCTAAACTTGTGCATTTTTTAGTAGTACTTTAAAATAATAAATTCCTGCTATAGTTGCTACAATATGACTTATCAAAACAGCTACCCATATTCCATTTAATCCTAAATCACCTGTAGATAATACCTTTGCTAGTGGCATACGAATAATAATATAGTAGAAAATCATTAAAAACATAGCTGACATTGGTTTTCCAAAACCATTTACTGCTCCAAGAACAGAATTAGTAATAACATTGCAGATATATCCAACTGAAATAATTGAAAAATAAACTTTAACTAAATCTTTAGCACTTTCATTTGCTCCAAACATTTGTGCTAAATTTTCTGAAAAAAATACTACTATAATTGTTAATACAATTAAAAATCCACTACCTAATAATACTCCTGATTTAAGATATTCTTTTGCTTTTTTTATATTTTTAGCACCAAAGCATTGACCAGTGCATGTAGTAATTGTCATGTTAAGCGCCATAGCAGGATAAAATAAAATGGTTTCTAATTTTCCTGAAATACCAAATGCAGCTATAGGCAATACTCCAAATGTACTAACTAAGCAAGTAATAAAACTTGTACTTATTGCAGGAATGCTTTGTTGAATAATAGATGGTATTGCTTTTAGTGTAAGATTCTTTAAAGTATTTTTGTCAAAGAACTTAAAATTAATTACAATTAATTTTTTCTTAATAATATATACAATCATAATAATCATCATTATTCCCTGAGACAATAAAGTTGCAATTGCTGCACCTTTAAGACCCATTTTATTAATAAAAATAGGATCCAAAATTATATTAAGTATTGTACAGAAAATAATAGATACCATTTGCATAGTTGTATTACCAAAACTGCGTAATACAGCTGTAAAATATAAGTACATAAATACAAAAACATATCCAATCATATATAAAATAAGATACTCTTTTGACATAGCATATATCTCATTTGGTGTGTTTAAAAGATTTAAAATAGTTTTTGCACTAAGTTCACATATAACAGTTATAATTATGCTGAAAATAAATGCTACTATAAAAGAAGTTGATATTACTTTATTTTGATTTTCTTTATCCTTTGCCCCAACATATTTTGATAACAAAATTGCAACCCCATTAGTAGCACCCATTGCAATAGAAATTGTTAACAGTATAGGTGGCATTGATACAGTAAGTGCTGCCATTGCTTTTTCACCAAGTAGATTTCCAACCCAAAGACTGTCAACTATGTTGTATGCCATGCTAAATATAAATGCTATGAGCACTGGGATAGTAGCTCCTATTAGTTTTCTAGTTGTGTTACCTGTTGTAAAATCTTTTTCTAATACATTTTTCATTTAAATCCTCTTCTTTCTTTGATTACTATTTAGTGAATTATAGTCAATGAATAAAATTCATTCACTAAGTATTTTTTTACCCTAACAAAATATCACTTTACAGAAATACTTTATTAGGGATGTTTATCTAATAACCAATCATTATATCTATTATCTTATTCCTAATATTGAATTTATAAATCCACGAATTTGTTTAATTTTTTCTTCCATAGAAATGTCTTTGCATGACAAAACACCTATTTGTCCATACATAATAAAATTAGTCATTATTTCAACATTTTCAATATGAATTTCTCTTTTTTCACATAACTTTTTAAACTCTTTACATAAACTTGGAATTAAATATTTTGCAATTTTTATAGTAAGTTGCTCATGCAATATTTCATTACCAGTCTTATGATAAAAATAATGATATTTGCTGTTATCTTCTTGAATTAGCATTAATTTAGCCATATCGTCCATACGTTCTATTAATGTTTTTTTATCATCACAAATAACCTTTAAAAATTTTTCTCCACATTCTTCAACATACTTATCCATTGCGGTTTCGAAAAGTTCTTGTTTTGATTTAAAGTAACGATAACATAACCCTGGTACCACATTCATTTCCTTTGCTATGTCAGCCATAGAAGTTGATTCATATCCTTTTTTATAAAATAATCTCATTGCTGTATCTAATATTTCCTGTTTGCGAACTTCAGGCTCCTTTGAAATTCGTACCATATTTAAAAACCTCCTTTCATCACTCTAAACATAATATATCACTTTTATAACTCTTGCTATTATTATTTTATTTTTTTCTTTCTTTAATAATTAAAGTCCACACATAAATAGCCAAAATTCCAGAAAGAAAAAGTATAAAATCTTCTGGTACACCAAACATAAAAATTTTAGGCAATCCTGTTAACGCCCAAAATATTAATAGTATTAATATTTTATAATCTACTTTGGTAGAAAAAGAAACTAATAATGTAATTGAATATACTACAAGCGGGCAAGGCATAAGCCATGTAGTTATTGCAGGATATGCATGTCCCAATATAATACTAATTAATGGATAGGCTAAAAATAGAATGTATAAAATGAATACTAATTTATTAAACCTTTTATTTCTTTCAAAAATTATATTATCTTTAAATATGTCAATAAAAAACAATAATGCAATACTGCCAAATAAAGTAGCTGTTAAATATTTGTTTAACTCATTAGACCCATTCAGTATAAAAAATACAATTGAAATCCAAGCAAAACTAAAAGATAAAAATATTTTCAATGAAATTTTCACAATTTTTGTTGGTTTAATATATATTAGTCTTGTTAACACTAAGCCTATAGCACATATTATAAGTTGTGCTATCCAAGTGCTTTTATTATAGTTAGAAATCGTATTCCAAAATATCACAGACATATCACACCTCCAAACTTAATTTATTTTAGATATATTGTCTATCCAATTTACTATACTCTCTAGAACCAATTTAGTGTTACCAACATTACAATGTCTTTCTGCAAATTGCTTTTCATTAAATAATTTAAAAGTTAATGATTTTACATTTGTTAAAGCATCTATTTCTTTTTTATAAAATTCTTTAGGAATAAAATGATCTTTAGAAGCACCAATCAATAGAAAATCTTGTTTAATCAAAGGAGCTATATTATATATTTGAAAATTCATTGATTTAGCAAAATAATCATAAGGTGTATTAACTCCAAAATTATATATACCATGCTTAATTCCCCATTCGGCCATAGGGTCTTTTTTCATTTGTTTTTCCATCAATTTATTAATCATAAATTTTTGTTTTAATTTGAACAATACCCTTACAATTCTTTGAACTTTTTTAGTACGGGTTGACATTAATATATCAAAAAAACTAGGGAATATACTCCATGCTACAACTTTTGTAATTCTTTTTTCAAATGCAGCAGCTCTGGGAGCTAATATTCCACCTAAGGAAATACCTATCACTGTAACATCATTTAAGTTGTAATAATCCAAAACACATTTCACAGGTTCCTCCCATTTGTGGGTAAATGGAATATTATATTTTCTTAACACTTCTCCTTGTCCTGGTCCTTCAAAAGCATAAATAGAATACCCTTTTTCTCTTAAATATAATACTGTTGATTTAAATTCTTCAATATAAGAATCATTTCCACCAAATAAAAGAATTGTACCCTTTGATCCTTTTTCAGGAAGCGATACCCATACAGGTAAATATCCATTTTCATATTTAATTTTTTCTATTTTAATTACTCCTTTATCCATAAAAAGGCTTGAATTTAAATCATAAAATAATTTTTTTGCTTTCTCATAAACTTTAATTTTACTTGGATTTTCATGGAACATGAAAAACTCTGCCATACGATAATATGCTATTGCCTGTTCTATACGCTTTTCATTTAAAGCTTTATCTCCAAGCTTTAACATTTCTCTTTCCCAATCTTTAGGTGTTTTTATTAAATAGCTTATAGACTTAATTTCTTCAGCATCTCCATTACTCCACAATATTGTTCTATTTAACTGATAGTTAAAATTAGGTTCACTATTCAAATTATATGTACCTACTTTAAAATTGTTATTATACATAAAATCAATCACTTCCTATATCTTGTTTAATAAAGGACACATGGTCGTTATTATTTTATTTAAAAATGTTGACTATTTATTAATCAACATTTCTGAACCTTTTATATGATATTTAATTAATTTATTAAAATTATCATAAATCTCTCTATTATCCTTTTTATTTCTTAGTATCTCTAATATACCTTCTATTAAATTAAAAGCAATTACATGAGCTATAAAGCATTCTTTAGCAATATTTTCGGAAAATCCTTCTGCAAAATGCCTTTCTAACATATTAATAATTTTTGATTTTATATCTTCATACTTTGTACCTTTTGAGCAATCCATAATAAGAAGTAATTCTTCTCTGTGTTCCGATGAAATTTTAAATAGTTTCTGAACCATCATTTCAATAAATTCATTGCTACCAAATTTCTCATAGAATTTATGATTTACAAAAAATTCAGTCATATTTATCAAATCATTTGCCATAGCATCAGTAATATAATAAAAAATCTCCTCTTTTGTGGCAAAATAATTATAAACATTACTTTTACTTACATTTGCTTCCTTTGCAATCATATTCATTGAAGTTTTCTCAAATCCATATTTACTAAAAAGTTTTTTAGCCCCATAAGTTATATTGTTTTTAACTTCTTCTTTTAATATTTGCATAAACGACCACCTATTCTTTTATAATAATATTATATTATTATATTCGTCAAGTTACAATACTTCTTCCACAACAATTCCACTCTTATAAACATCCTTTAGAACAGGATCTATTGTTACATATCCATCTACCTTTTTTATAGCAACTTCATAAACAGTACCTCTTTTCCTCAATTTTAAAATCTAACATTTCTAATATATTTTTATTTTATCCTATTCATTCAATCTAAACATCCTATTATAAATATTTTCTCACAGAATCCTTGCTACTAAAAGGTGCACGTCCTCAAAATAAAAATGTCCCCTAATAAAATTTCACTAAGGGTGTGCACAAATACTTAAAATTCAAAACAAGTGGCTAAAATTACCCATTTATTTTGAAAATTTTCTTAGTTTTTCTAAGTTGATTTTTATTGTACTCAATTATAATTTTTATAATGCAAGAAATTTACGAGAAAAATTAAAAAGTATGACTTCAATAAAATATGGAAGTCATACTTTTACTTTACACTATTAAATTTAAGAATCTCTATTAAAATTAAATTATTCCTTAAATGTTTCTTGCTACTTCATATGCATCCCATATAGCATACATTATATTTTGAACTTTGTTTGCATCACCAATCATTCTAACATTACTGTGTAAGAATTTAATTTTATTATATAGTGAATTTTCTGAATTATATCCTATTGCAACAATTGCTGAATCAGCTTTAACTATTTCTTGAGATTCTTTGTTTTCAATTATAAATCCTTCCTCTGTTGCTTTTATTATTTTAGAGCCACATCTTACATTAATCTTATTAAATGCTACTAACTCTTTTAACATATCATGATTTGCGTGGCATAAAGGTCCACCAACTTGCAATATATCATCCATCATTTCAACAATAGTTACATTCTTACCCATTTCTTTTAACCATAGAGCTGTTTCACAACCTACTAGTCCACCACCAATTACTATAGTCGAGTTTCCAACATCTTTTTTCTTAAGTAATACTTCTTCTGCAGTATAAACATTTTCTGTTCCTTCAATACTTAATCTTCTAGGAGTAGAGCCTGTAGCTAGTATAATTGTATCTACATCAGTTTCTTTAATCATTTCTTCTGTAACAGTTGTATTATATCTTATCTTCACTCCAAGTTTATTCAATTGTAATTCATACCATTGAATAAGTGCTATATCGTCTTCTTTAAAACTTGGAGCTCCTGCTGCTACTAGATTTCCACCTAATCTATCACACTTTTCAAATATTTCTACCTCATGCCCTCTTATTGCAGCTACCCTTGCAGCTTCACATCCTGCAACTCCGCCTCCAATAACAAGTACTTTTTTCTTTTCATCAGCTTTTCTAAGTTCTAGTTCTTTTTCTCTACAACATGCTGGATTAACTGCACATGTTATATTGGCAAAATTCTGTAATCTTCCCATACAACCTTCTTGACAAGATAAACATGGACGAACACTCTTATAATCACCTGCTAATATTTTATTAGGGATTTCAGCATCTGCAAGTAATGGTCTTGCAAGTCCTATCATATCTGTTTTTCCTGATAATATAGCATCACTTGCTAATTCTGGATCTTCCATTCTTCCTGCTGTAATTATTGGAACATCTACTGCATTTTTAAGAATTTCATTATATGGTAAGTATAATCCCTTTTTTTGATACATTGGGGGATGACTCCAATACCATGAATCATATGATCCAACATCTCCATTTAAAGTATCATATCCTGCATCTACTAATATTTTAGCGGCTTCTATTCCTTCTGGAACATCTCTTCCCATTTCTTCGAATTCTTCACCTGGTAAACCACCTTTACACCAGTCTTTTATGAAACTCTTAATACTATATCTTAAAGATACTGGATAATCTTCTCCACATCTTTTCTTTATTTCTTGAACTATTTCACAAGCAAAACGTAATCTATTTTCTAAACTTCCACCATATTCGTCAGTTCTATTATTAAAGAATGAAATTGCAAACTGATCAAGTAAATATCCTTCATGAACAGCATGTATTTCTATACCATCAAAACCTGCTTTTTTAGCTATTTCTGCTGATTCTCCAAACTTTCTAACATATTCCTTTACTTCTTCAGTTGTAAGTTCACGGCATACTACATCTTTTAAAAATCTATGTGGAATTGCAGATGGTCCAACTGCTGTTTTTCCAACAATTGAAGGAATACTTACACGTCCAAATCCAGCTGATAACTGCAAAAATATTTTTGATCCATAAGCATGAACACGTTCAGTCATACTCTTTCCTGTTGTTATAAAGTTAAGAGGATTTAAAGTTGGACATGGCATAGATGGTAATGCACATTTTTCAATGTCATTTTCAACCATAGTAACACCTGTCATTATTAAACCCGTGCCACCTTTAGCACGTTCAACATAAAACTCTTCACCTTTTTCGTTAAAGCTTCCATCAGCATTACATAACCCACCTGGTCCCATTGGTGCTAAAACAAATCTATTTTTTATTTCTAAACCACCTATTTTTATTGGTTCAAATAAAATTTTGTGTTTTTCTTTTATCATAAGACATCCCTCTTTCTCTAAAATAATTTTATGTCTGGTAATACTTACCTCTAAAAATCATTATAGAGTATAAAGGAACTTTAACTTCAATAGTTATTGTGACAAATTTATCAAATATTTATTTTATAGGTATCCATATTTCTATATATGTGCGTAATTTAGCTGGTTTCTCAACATCTACAAGAAGAATTTTTCCAACTGTATCTCCTATGATTTCAAATCCTCTAGACTTAGCATACTCTTCTGCCCTTTTAAAAGTTACTTCAGGATTTTTTGTCAATTCATCATCGATAATTTGAATTGTATGAAGACATGAAGTGGCTTTTAAATTTTTTCTATGCAAATCCAAAGAAATGTTAAACTTTTCTATATGATTATCTAAAATCATATATCCAAAATTGCATGTATTATTATCTCTATGCTTAATCACACCTAGCTGAACTGTTGGCATTGCTTTAACACACTGTTGAACCATCTTTTGAGCTTGTCTATTTCTAGATATCCATCCACATTCATCATCATACAGCATTAATATTTCTGGAGATTTAACAAATTCATATTTATCAAGAAGTTCATTAATAAGACGTATGCTTTTCAAATTCTCTTCTATTGAATCTGCAAGCTCTCTATAATATCTGCTTTTTTCTTCGGCTTTTCTTTTGTATTCTTCAATTCTATTCTTAGTAGATAAATAACTACTCTCTTCCCCACTAAACTGCTTAACAATAGCCTTCATTGGCATTTCCATATTTTTATACTTTGTATACGATAACAATCGAAATACATCAACTACATTATAATATCTCCATCCATTTTTCTCTTTATTTGCCTTAATTAAATTTTCTTTTTCAAAAAAATGAATTGCACTTGTTGTTATTCCTAATATATTTGATAAATCTTTAACACTATATTTCATTTCCATCCTCCAAAACCTAAAGTCTCTTTAGCCTTTATTTGAAATTAATATATATGTTTTATGAATTAACTAAATACATTCTTTACTTTTTGTATTTAAAATTCTGAATATTTTCCAAACATTCTATATCATTTAAAAAATAGCATATTTCTTAAACTATTTCTAGTCCTCACCTTTCTTTTTTATCTTTGTTATTGTAGAATTTGTAATCTAAAATAGACTTAATTAAGTTTAAAATTAACTTAGTTAAAGCTATTTAAATAATTTATTTAATTTCAAAACGATCTGCATTCATTATCTTATTCCATGCAAATATGAAATCCTGTATAAATTTTTCTTTATTATCATCACATGCATATACTTCTGCAATGGCACGAAGCTGAGAATTTGAGCCAAAAATAAGTTGAATGAAAATTAACATATCACTTATTATTATTTTTAACTATATTTATTTTATTTGCATTAATTATAAATACAAGATATAGACTAAATATACTTATATATTAAAGTGCTTATTAATGAGCCTACAAGTCATTTAGATACATATTCACAAATAGCATTAGAAAAAGCCATAAAAAACTATAATGGTGCTATTCTAATGGTTTCTCACGATTTCTATTCTATAGTAAACTGTATGGATTATATTTTAATTGTTGAAGATAAGAAAATAAGAAGAATGAATATGAAGACTTTCAAAAAGATGGTTTATGCCAATTACTTTGGAAAAGATTATTTAGAAATTGAACAAAATAAAAAATTAGTTGAAACAAAAATAGAATTAGCTTTAAAAAATAATGATTTTATTAGTGCAAAAAAATTATCTGAAGATTTGGAAAAACTAATTAAGTTACTTTAGGATCTTAGATTTTTTATATTTATATTAAACTAAACAACTTGTACTTTGAAATCTTTCTTTTCTTGAGATGGAGTTTTTATGAAACACTAAGCATTAAATTTCTGGTAATATTTTCAATATTTAGGAGGAGGGTCTTATCAGAACCGAAGGGACTAATTGCTAAGCTTTATCATACAGGAATCCCACCTGTTATATATCTACTTTACTTACGGTACGAAGTCTGCCTTTGATAGGTGTTTTTTGTAACTCCTGGAATACCCATTCCCCTTTATTATTTAATATTTCTACAAAGGTAGATATATCAACTATATTGATGATTCCTATATCTTCTTTTGTCATGCCCTCAATATTGCAAAGTGTGCCTACAATATCTACCACCCTCATCTTTGTTTTCTTACCTTCATTAATATTTAATGTATTATAAATTCTTAAAGAATAAAAAAGCACTCCATCCAATTAAAGACATAAAAAATAACAAGTTCCCTATAATATATAGTTGAACTTGTTATTTTCATAGTTTATTTAAATGTGTTTAACTAAAGAGCAAATTTATTAGTTCTTAAAATGTGGCTTATCTAAGCATCCATCCTGAAATCACCATCATTTGAACTTCTGATGTTCCTTCATAGATTTCTGTTATCTTAGCATCACGCATCATTCTTTCAATTGGATAATCACTTGAATATCCATAACCACCAAATAATTGCAGGCAACGACTTGTTACATTAGTAGCATTTCTAGAAGCAACCAATTTTGCCATAGCAGCTAAATGTGTATATTTTACATGATCATCTTTTGCACATGCTGCTTGATATACTAAAAGTTTTGCAGCTTCTGTACTTGCACGCATTTGTGCAAGTTCAAATTGAGTATTTTGGAATTGTGAAATTGATTTTCCAAATTGAACACGCTCTTTAACATATTTTACTGTTTCTTCTATTGCACCTTCTGCAATACCAAGAGCTTGTGCTGCAATACCAATACGTCCTCCATCAAGAGTCGCCATTGCAATTCCGAATCCTTTACCTTCTTCTCCTAAAAGATTTTCCTTTGGAACTATGCAGTTATCAAAGAATAATTCACATGTAGAAGATGCACGAATTCCCATCTTTAATTCATGAGTTCCAACAGAAAAACCTGGGAAATCTTTTTCAACGATAAATGCTGAAATACCCTTTGTTCCCTTGCTCTTATCTGTCATAGCAAAAACAATATATATATCTGCATATCCTGCATTTGTAATGAAAATCTTGCTTCCATTTAATACATAATGGTCTCCTTCAAGTACTGCTGTTGTCTTTTGCATAGAGGCATCAGTTCCAGCAACAGGTTCTGTTAATCCAAATGCACCTAATTTTTCACCTGAAGCAAGTGGTTTTAAATATTTTACTTTTTGCTCTTCTGTACCAAAAGTATGAATTGGAGTTGCGCAAAGACTTGTATGTGCTGAAACAATAACACCTGTTGTCGCGCAACATTTAGATAATTCTTCTACACATTGTATATAACTTAATGTGTCCATTCCAGCTCCGCCGTATTCTTCAGAAAATGGAATTCCAAGTAAGCCCATTTCAGCCATTTTTGCTACATTCTCTTCTGGAAAACGCATGCTTTCATCAATTTCTTTTGCGATTGGTTTTACCTCATTTTCTGCAAACTCGCGATACATTTCTTGTAATTGTTCATGGGTTTCATCTTGTCTAAAATTCATATTAATCTCCTGCCTTCCTTTTTTCCTTTTTATAATTTGTTGGATATCAATTGTTTTTTCTTAATTCCTTTTCTTGTTTTGTGGAACATCTTTTCCTTTTTACTTTTTGTAGGATACGCTTATTTTTCTTTTTTTTACTTTTATGAGATATTTATATATATAAACTTTTTTATTATGAACTTAAACCTTCTATTTGGCTACATACTTTACCTGGATTCATAATGGAATTTGGATCAAAGACTTTTTTAATGCCTTTCATTAATTCCATATTTACTTCTCCAATGCTATCTCTTAAATAGCTAACCTTTCCACTACCAATTCCATGTTCTCCTGAAACAAGGCCTCCACATTTTATTGCTTCCTCGTAAATAATCTTAAAGAATTTATCAACTCTTGTTTTAAACTCTCCTTCTTCTAAATCATTACTGCATTGGTATATGTGAAGATTTCCATCTCCTGCATGTCCAAAGCTTTTAATAGTTATTCCACACTCTTCACCAGTTTTATTTACAAATGCAAGATAAGAAGCAATTTTATTTACTGGAACTACAACATCACATTCATCTAATAATTTTGTTTCTGCCATAATAGCTTCAAGGAAACTAGAACGTGCAGCCCACGCATCCTTAATTTTTGCTGGTGTATCAGCTACAAGCACATCAATTGCTCCTGCTTCTAATACTATTTCACTAGCTTGTTCTATAAGATTATTTAACTCATCTTCATTACCGGCATCAACAGTTACAAGTAAATAAGCATTTGCAGTTACTCCATCAATTACTTGTGGGAATACGCTTTTTCCAATATATCTTTCACTAGATAAAACGATTTCTCTTTCCATAAATTCTATAGCTTGCGGATTCATGTGTTCCATTTTAAATTTAGGAACAGTAGCAATACAATCATCTAAATTTTCAAAAGGTATAATTAAACTTGCAACTACCTTTGGTGCTGGCATGATTTTAAGTGTAAGTTCAGTAATAACTCCAAGAGTACCTTCTGAACCAATCATTAAATTCAAAAGACTATAACCTGAACTTGTTTTCGATACTGTAGCTCCAAAGTCTGTTACTTCACCGGTTGGAAGTACAACCTTCATTGCACGTACATAATCACGTGTTGCACCGTATTTTACAGCTCTCATTCCACCAGCATTAGTTGCAACATTTCCACCTAGGCAAGCAAATTTTTCACCTGGGTCTGGAGCATATAATAATCCTTTTTTTAAACAGTCCTCTGCAAGATCGTTTAATAAAACACCAGCCTCTACACGTACAATAAAATTCTCTAAGTCATAAGAAAGTATTTTATTCATCTTTGTAATATCAATTAAAACTCCTCCGAGTAATGGAACTGCTCCACCTACAAGCCCAGTTCCTGCCCCTCTTGGAGTTACTGGTATTTTATTTTCATTACATATTTTTACTACCTTTGAAACTTCTTCAGTAGAATGTGCCATAAATACAACTTGTGGAGCTGCTTTTCCATAGATAGGCATTTCATCGTGACTATAATCTTCATTTATATCTTCACCTGTTAAAATATGCCCTGGAGCTGCCTCCTGTAATTTCATGATTAATTCTTCTGTTAATTGATTATACTCAGCCATAATAATCATTTCCTTTCTAATTTATTTAGTGCCAAATTTAAATTATTTCCTAAAATTTTACCTGAGATCTTTCATCCCTTATATTTTTATACTACTTATTTCTTATCTCTAAATACTACTTCTATCTTACTTATTATCTCTTAACTAAATAAACGTGTGCCTATAAAACATAGGATTCCACTAATAGTTATATAGCATATATAATATTTAAATATACTTCTTAAAATTTTACTTTCCGAACCAGATTTGCCTATTGCACTTGCGCCAATTGCAATACTTTGAGGGCAAATCATCTTTCCTATCCCTGCTCCAAGTGTATTTGCTGCACCCATCCATGCTGCTGAAAGTCCAAGTTTTTCTGCTGTTTGTACTTGTAATCCTCCAAATAAAACACTGGTAGATGTACCTGAGCCTGTGACAAAGCCTCCAATAGATCCTATTAATGGTGAAATTAATGGATATGCTCCTCCTGTAACTACAACTAAAAAACTTGCAATATCTGAAATCATTCCACTATAGCTCATTACTTTTGCGGTTGACATAACTGCACAAATTGTTACAATCGTTTTCCAGTTTGCTTTTAATGTACCTTTTAATACCTCAAACATCATTGGCACTTTTGCACCTTGTGTAAACCCTCCAATAATGGCCGCAATAAAGATAATTACACCCGGTGTATTAATCCAACTAAAGGTTAAAGTGTTTCCTCCTTTACCTGCATATACAATTACACTAGTTTTAAATCCTGCAATTGCATCATAAATTGGTGGGCATAATGTTGAAGTAAACATTAACATTAAAAATATTAGAATAAATGGGCACCAAGCTTTTACTGCATTACTAAATGATAAAGTTGTTTCTTCTTGTTTTTCATTAACTTGAATACAATATTCTTCTTGAGGATTTTTATTAAATATTTTTGCTGAAGCAACTGTACATATCATGCAACAAATAGATCCTACTATATTTGGTAATTCTGGTCCAAGTACTGTTGCTGTAATATAAGCAGGTATTGTAAATGATAATGAAGCAACCAAGGTAACAACAAATACCCCTTTAAGTGCCTTTATTCCTTTACCTACAATGCATACCATAATAAATGGACTTATAAAAAGGATAAACGCTTCAATTATCGCTGTATTTGCTGCTAGTGAGTTAGCTCCAACTTTCGTTATTTCAGAAAGTGTTACTAAAGGTATTCCAACTGATCCAAAAGCAGTTGGCGCTGTATTGGCAACTAAACATGCTAGAACTGCTGAAATTGGATTTAATCCAAGACCAGCGAGCATTGATGCTGGAATAGCAACTGCTGTACCGAATCCCGCCATTCCTTCCATGAAAATACCAAAGCCCCATCCAATAATTAATATTAATACTCTTTTATCTCTAGAAACTCCAGCTAACATTTTTTTAATGGAATCCATTGCGCCTGTACGTAGAACCAAATTATACGTAAACAAAGCTGCAACAATAACTAGACAAATTGGCCACAATGCGTTTAGTATTCCTTCTAATACTCCTGTCATAGTATAAATGACATTCAAATTCCAGAAGAAAATAGCTAAAATCATTGTAAGAACAAGTGTAATTAAACAGGCTTTAAAACCTGGCATTTTTAATCCGCTAAGTGCAATTATAAGCCAAATAATTGGTGCTATGGCCATTAAGAATTTTAAAAACAGCATTTCATATCCTCCTTATTTAATTCTTAAGTGGTATAATCTTTCACAAATTGGTATCACCATGGTATTATAATTATCCATCTCTCCACTTGCTAATTAATACTGTTTTAAAAATATACGAATATAATTATTTTTTATATGCTACGTTTATTATTAATTTATTTTTAATAATTCTCTAAGTGTACAAGTGTAAAATTTTATATTTAATTTCATATTCTTGTGAATTGAGATTTATTTTTAAGTTATTGCAATAGCTTTTAGTGAAATAACCCTTTATCTTAGAAAAAATTTTACTGTGCTTTTGCTTTTTTCATTTCTTCAATCATAACTGGAAGAATTTCTGCAACATTACCAACAATACTCAAGTTAGAAACTTCAAATATTGGAGCCTCTTCATCTTTATTAATTGCAACGATATAACCTGAACCTGTCATTCCAGATGTATGTTGTGTTGCTCCAGAAATACCACATGCAATATATAGTTTTGGTGCTACAATTTTTCCTGATTGTCCAACTTGATGTGCACGAGAAATCCATCCTTCCTCAATTGCGGGTCTTGTTGCACCAACTACACCACCAAGTACACGTGCTAATTCTTCAACAAGTTTAAAATTTTCTGCATTTCCCATTCCACGTCCACCAGAAACAATAACTTCAGCTTCTTCTAAATTAACAGATTCAGAAATTTCTTTTACTACATCAACAATTTTTGTCTTAATAACATTAGATGAAATTTCAAACTTCTTTTCTGTAACACTTGCATTTGAAGCAGATTCTGGCTTTGGAAAGCTTCCATTTCTAACTGTAACTATAGCAGTGCCTTCTACTTCAATATGTTCCAAAATTGTGCCGCCATAAGCTGGTCTGGTATATATAACTTTATCATGGCTTTTACTAATTCCTGTTACATCACTTACACAGCCTAAACTCATTCGTCCAGCAATACGTGGTGCAATGTTTTTAGCGAGTGCTGTATTAGCTAATAGAATAATATCTGGATTTTGTTCCTTAACAGTTTCTGCTAATACTTCTGTCAAAGTATCACAGTCATCCGCATTATCTGCAAAAATAACTGGAATTCCAAATTCTGCTACTGTATCTACTAAAGCCCTGTTACCTACTACAAGAGCTGTTCCTTCTGCCTCTAATGCTTTTACTGCACTAATAAGTTCTAGGCTTCCTCCCAATACTTTTTCTCCATCTGTTTCAATAAACAATAATGCTTTCATACTTTCCTTTTCCCCCTTAATTTAGATTGCCTTATCCTTTTTCATTTGTTCCATAACAGCACTTACTGCAAGCACAGCATCTTTCTCTTTAATCTTGATACCAGCTTCTTTCTTAGAAGGTTCAACATATTTAATGCAACATACTTTTGCGTGTTTTACCTCTCCAATTTCTGCTGCTGAGTAAGTTGGAATTACTGCCTTACGACTTGCCATCTTAGTTTTAATCGTAGGGTAACGTGGATCATAATTTGGTTTACTTACTGTTACTACTGCTGGTGATTTTAAAGAAACTAAATTATATCCTTCATCAGTTTCTTGATGAACTTCCAAATCATTATCTTTTAGACCTATTTCAATTGCACTACTTACAAAACCCATTTTAAGTTTTTCAGCAAGCATTGCTCCAACCTCACCAGTAATTTCATCTGTAGATTCCTTTCCACAAAGAATTAAATCAAATTTTTTACCCTTGTCCTTTTCAATTTTATTAATAGCATCTGCCAAAACATGAGCTGTTCCAAGGGAGTCTAAATCTGCATATAAATCATCTTTTACAAAAAATGCTTCTTTAGCTCCTACAGAAAGACAATTTTTCAAGGTGTTTAAAGAATCTTCTGCTCCAACTGTTAATACACTTACTTTCCCTCCATGTGCTTCAGTCAAGCGGACTCCTAGCTCTAATGCATATGTATCAAATGCATTTGCTACCAAACTCACTCCACTTAACTTGGGTTTTTTAGCTTCCTTATCCAAATGAATTTCAACAGAGTCATCTGGAACTTGTTTTACACATAACATAATTTCCATGTTTTTTCTCCCCTTTACCATTTACATTAATTTAATGATATTAACAAGTTTATTAATATTCTTTTCCTAGATTTAATATATTCCTATAATCAAAGATAATTTTCCTCCTATAAATTCATACGTACTTGTCATACCAATCATAAATAGGTAGGACCAATTTATAATTTCATTATATCTCCTCAAATACTGCTTGTAAACAATTGTTAATAATTTAACAGTAAATGTTTACATTGGTAATTTTCTCTATTATAAAAAGTTATATATATAAGTCCTTAAATCAATTTTTGCATCATTGATTTAAAGTAATTTTTTCCTTAATACCCTTATTTTTATATTTATTGTTAAATTAATAACATAGTCATATCAAAAAAATATTTAGATTATTAATATGACATAACTTGCATTAATAATCTAAAAATACCATTTCTTCTACAGAACCCTCTTACAGAATCTCTTGATAATCCTATAATACTAGCAATAGCCTTATATCCCATATCTTTTAATCTTAATTCTCTTATTTTTTCTTTTTGGCCCACATTCATATGAATTGCTCCTTTCAATCAACATTTTGGCAATAAAAAAACGCCTTGAAGAACTTTACTAGTATTCTTAGCGCTTATGTACTAAATTTGTATTTTATCTGAAATTTTAGATGCTTTTATAATTTGGATTATGTTGAATGTTTATTAGTTTCTATGTAATTTTCAATTCTATCAACTCTAAATGGTATTTCAAATTTACTGCTTCCTTTTTCAATTTCAGAAACTAAATAAAAGTAATATTCATTAAAAACTACTGCTATTGGGTTTACTACATGATGTTTCTGCCTTCCATCAGCTCTTTTATAATCAAATTCAACTTGTTTACCTCTTTCAATACTCTTTCGTATAATCCAAAGCAAATCAATTATATCTTTCTTGTGCTGTGGTTCAACATAATAAAGTTCTTCTTTAGCAATTATCTCTTTTACAACTGATGCATCTTTAACTTGAGAACTTAATATATTTAACATTCTTGTTATTTCTTTTCTTGTAAATGCTCTTGACTGTATTATTACCTTCACAAAAGCATATATATCACTTTCAGAAAAATCATAATCACTTCGTAAATTCGCATTATATAGATTTTCTTTGCGACAGTAGCTTATTTCCCTATACACACCATTAGAACCCTCATTTTCATAGTTACGTTTAAAATAGTCATTTAAACATTTAATATCTCTTCTAACAGTTCTCTCACTTGTACCAGAATATTTTACAAATGCTGCTTTATCAAATTGATTTTCTTTATTAATTAAATTATATAGATCAAGAATTCTATATATAGCCAACCTTTCACTTGGTATCTGGTCCTCACCCATATTTTTATCATTTTCTTCTTTAATTACCATATTTATCACTCACCAAACAATATTTTACTTAAAATATTAATTTTTGTATATAGTTTAGAATATTTTTAGTGATTTTAATCATCTCCACATTTCTATTGCTAAATAGACTATTTTTTTTAATTCTCCTATCAACCCCTTAACTTCATACCTTGAAATATTATCAATTATTTTCTGTCCTTTATCGTTATTACATAACCTTTTAAAATTATCTTTCAAATATATAATCTCATCAGCATTTAAATTGTTAATACATTCTGCTTCATAACAGTTTACTAGTACTTCTTTAACCTCATATTCTGTTAAATCTGACTGTGGAATAATACTCTTATATTTATATTGAATGTATAATATTAAATCACATATATCTTTCGGCTTTATTCTGCTCTTAACTAAACATCTATTCTTCTTATTTGTACTTTCTTTACTATACTTTATCTCATATACATAATTAACTTCTCGATTTAACATGTCCATTTTATCAATTCCTCCAAATTTCTATGTTTAAAATATACTCCAATAATACGGACATCTAATGTCCATCTTGAGTAAAAATTTATACAAATGGAAGACCTTTAATAACAAATGTATGGGATTCTATTAAATCAAATGTTGCCCAGAAACTATATCACCTTTTTTTACTTTATATTGCACTTGAGGATTAGCAAAGAACTCTGGTTCTTTACTTTTCAAATTTTATCTTCAAGACTTATTTTTTAAGCACTTGATTTTCTCCAAAAAACACGAAAACCCCTTGAAATCAAGGGGTTTCTATTGTATCAAATTTCTAGTTCTTATATAACCTGTATTTGGAAACATATTTCTATTTCAAATAGTTCATTCAATTTAACAGAATTGCAACCTACATTTTCACTACTTTAGAAATATACTCTGCTTCATCAGTAATTACTGTATATGGAAAATACTCTTTGAAACTTTCTAAATCATTAAGTGTTACTATTTGTACACCCTTTTCAAGGGTTGTTAATGTTAAATATTTTGATAATGATGCCAATCTTTGACCTTGCTCTAATTCTAATACCAAACTACCTTCTTTATCAAATTTCTTTGCTACTAGATAACACATTTTTTAATACCTCCATAAAATCAAATTCACTTTTAATTTCTTCACTGTTATATTTTTTTCTTAACAATTCACCTATATTACTGTTTTTTTCATACTTATATAAATGTACATGAAGCCAATCATTCATAATCCTATCATGTTTAGTATTTATTTGAATCTCTATAGGATAATGCTTATTTGTCTTCTGATAATATAAATGGAGTCCTCGATATCCATCATCATTAGCTTTTCCATTTATCATATTCGCTACTTTAAAAATACTTAAATCCTGTTCTAAAACTTCATTGTAATTCTTTATTATAACTCTAATTCCAAGTATATCATTAAAGCATTTATTAGCTTCTATATGTGGATAATATTTATTGTATTTTAGCAAACATGATTGTATAGATTTTACCCTATAAGCAAAATTCACACCTTTTAGCAAATCAGTACTTTCATAAAATTCTTTCAAATCAATTATCTCATTAAATAAATCATCTTTTTCAAATTTTCTTAAAGTATTCTTTAAACTTTTTCCAAGTTTATTTTCAAAGCTTAATTTATCAAGTAATTCTTGGCTTATACCATAAAGACTAAATTTCAAATTAACACCCTCTCTCTTTATGGTGATTACTATTATTATAATTGTATTTATTAGTATTATCAAAACTTTTTTAATGTTGTTATCGCTAAATTGTGCACCCACCTTACTAAAATACATAAGGTGGGTGCATTTTTTCAATTATATTTCCAAATTTTATCTTCAAGACTTATTTTTTAAGCACTTGATTTTCTCCAAAAAACACGAAAAGACCTTGAAATCAAGGGCTTTCTATTGTATCAAATTTCTAGTTCTTATTTGGTGGAGGCGAAACACAACCTTTGAAATCCACCAAATAGTTTTTTGTAGTGAATTATTTTATCGTCTATTTTACTCAAACATCTAAGTAAAATATAACTTCATCATAAAAAGAAACCACAAAATTAATTGTGATTTCTTTAAAATTAGACCACAGTTTCTTCGTCATCTTCTGCTTGCCAGCTTGCTCTAATTTCTTGTGATCTTGATATAATAGTATTTTTTAAAGTATTATGGTCATTCGAATCATCATTACTTTCTTCTGGATATATTTCAAGTTCATTTAATTTTTGAATAATTCTTTCCATACAACCAGATTCATCGCTAAAGAATTCGCTTCCTCTAATTCTTATAAATCTCCAACCTAAACGCTCTAAGATAGATTGTCTATTCATATCCTCTTCCAGTTTATCTTCCCCATGCCATTTTTCTCCATCACACTCAAGAGCTACTCTGTTATCTTTATAACTTACTACCATATCTATTCTAAATGCACCTACTTCCCATTGTGGTGTTATATGGTATCCTCTATCTATTAAATATTTAATTACTCTCTTTTCAAATTCTGATTCAGCTTTAACTACATTCTTTTCAAATTCTACTTGTCTTGATTTATAATTATTGCAATACTCTAACAAATTCTTTCTTATATCACCTTTCTTTAAGTCATTTTCAGAATCTAATGAATGAACAAGCCATAACTGATCTTTTGCACGGCTTACTGCAACATTATATCTCTTCTTAAATAAATCATCATTTCCAAATGATTGTAATCTAAGTGGGCCTTCACTATCATTAGCATCTACCATAGTTAAGAATATAATATCTCTTTCATCACCTTGGAAATTAGCAGAATTACCACATAATATATTTCTCTTATTATATTCTTTAGCATCCATTTTACTTTGTAATTTTCTATCTATTAATGTAGCTTGCTTATCTCCTTTTAATGTTATTACACCAAAATTCTTACCATTATATTCTTTTTGTTCACAGCATGCTAATATTAAAGATACTACTGCATCTATTTCCTTTTCATTTGTTTTACTTACAGTTACTGCATCCTGAACCCTATAAGTTACTATAGGTGGTTTTGTTCTAATTTGACTAGTTTCACGTAATGCTTTAATCTGTCCATTATATGAAAGCATATTTGAATACTGAATTATTTCAGGAACACATCTAAAATGTTCTTTAAGTCTTACTGGCTGATAACCTGCTGCTTGTGCTAAATCATATATTGAAAATTTACCACTATATAAAGATGGATGTGGTATATTGATTAAATACTCTTTAGCTAAATTTTCAACATCATCAGATTTTTCGCCTATAGCTAATGGACTAACCTGCTCATTATCGCCAACAATTATTACTTGTTTTCCTAAATATAATGCGACTATTGCCATAACATCTGCCTGACTTGCTTCATCAATAATTACTACATCAAATTTATTTTCTTTAGGATTAAAATTCTCTACTACTTTATTTAGAGGCATTATCCAAACAGGAACTGCACCTTGACATTCTGGCATTAATTTACGAGCCTCAGATTTTAACTTTTCTGCTTTTTTTCCTTTTCCCTGCCCTATCTTTCTGATAAGCTGTCTCCAGCCTTCTATGGCTCTAACCTGAGATTTATTATTTTCAAAAGCTTTTAATTTATATGACCATGCTTTATTAAATGCAAGTTCTGCTGTATTTTCCCTTAAGGCTTTCTCCATATCTAATATATCATTTTGAATTTCTTCAATATTAACAGAATTTCTATCATCTATTTCCTGTTTAAATTGAGTATATTTCCAAGCATCATTTATATTTAATGGAACATTTCCTTTTCCAAATTTATTATTTCTTAATCTTATTTCATTAGCCCATGTTGGTGCTGTTTTTTCTAATATGCTTATTAGTTGTCTTCTTCTAATAATATTCTTGCCCATATCCCTTATGACTATTATAGATTCATAGCATTCCTTATATAAATTTGCATCTTCACTCATCACTGCATTTTGAAGGTGACTTATGATTTTACTATTTTTATTAGATGAATACTTGTTAATTATACTTTCAATTTTTTCTTTATTTTGTTTTATCTCTTCATACTGAATTCTACTTATCTGTGATTGCACTGCTTTTATAATTTTCTTACTTAAATCTGTCTTAATATATTTTAAATTGCTATATTTATCGCTAGATAAATCAACTCTAGTATTAATTTTATCTAAATCTAATCCAGCTTTTTTTATATCCTTTTCTATTTGATTCCAAATATCATTATGCCAATTAATATTCTCTTTAATTATAGGTATATACTTAACACATGTAGCTTCAAAATTATCTCCCATGGCTTCAGTATTATCAGCCCCTAATGGAACCATTTGTCTATTCCATCTGTCCTTTAATTTTTCTCTTTCCAATTTTAAATTATAAAATTTATCTAAAGCTTTATATTCATTAGACTTTACAGGAACATGACCATTTACTCTGCATGAATTTATAAATGATTTCATTTGTTTATTTAAAAGAAGATTTAATTTAGTTATTTTTCCACCACTTTCAAGCTTTCTAATTATTACATCCATCTGCGCTTTAACATCTATGTTATCATCTAAATCTTGAAATTCAGGATTATAATTTAAAATATCTTCAGAAAAATCTAATGAAAGATTATATACTCTCCCAATTTCATTTGTTAAATTAATCCAATTTTTCTTTAGTATCTCTTCTTTTGAATTTTCTATTACTTCTAAAGTCCATGATCTATTTAAATCAATATTTTTAACAGCATTTTCAACTTTATCAATTATTAATCTTAGTGTTTGTTTACTTATTTCATGATTATCTTCCCAAAATTCAACTCCATAATCTAATACTTCTTCTTCGAAAGAATTCTTTTTATTAATTAAATTATTAAACTCTATAGGCGTTATCAACTCAGAAATATCTGGCAGATTGCTATCAAATTCATTTTCCTCATCCTTAGAAATTGCTTCGTTGCTTAAATATAATTCTTCTAATTCTTGCTGAGTTAAGGATAAGCTCATACCTTTTTCAACAGGTAATGGAATCCAGCTTGCATTTTCTTTATGTGCATTAATAAATTTTCCACATTCTTTAGGTTTAAACTCTTCTCCACCTATTACTATAGCCCTGTATTCATTTAATCTTGCATTTTTCAATTCAAGTTTCAATTCGCCTAATTTTTTAATTTTATCTTTTCTATCTCTTTCTAATGAAATTATCTTTTGATTTAGACTATCTGGTTCTAACCTAGATCTATTTTCATTAATAACATCTAAAGTCTTCTCCATTTCAATTCTACTTTCAGTTGTAGAAAGTAAGCTCAAGCATAATGCCTGTAAATTATCAGTAACCTTTTCTTTTAAAACAGATAACGCCTTTTCACTATAACTTGTAACTAATATACTTTTTCCTTGAGACAATAAATGTCCTACCATATTGGCAATTGTATGAGTCTTTCCTGTTCCTGGAGGCCCCTGAACCAAAACAGCTCCATGCGTTTCTAAATATTTTGCTACTGCTAATTGTTCAGTATTTGCAGGCTTTGTAAGAATAATATTTTCATCTAAACCATTTGAAGCTAATAATGTACTATTATTTTCAGTAATTGTACTATTATTTAACTGCATGCTGTCATCTTCGTCTACACCAATTATATCTTTCAAAAATTCTGGGATAGAATCTACTTTCTCTAAATCTTCTAAAATAGCATCAATAGCTGATTCAAAACCCATATTTAATTTTCTAATAAATAAAACTGGTTTTCTAAATATCTGAGGATATTCTTGAAATTTAAATTCTTCATCATTATCTAAAAATTCACCCTTAGGAGATAACGCATGGGTAACTCTATTAAAAAATGAATTACTTCTATCGATATCAAAAGGTGAAAATTCCTCTACCTCAAATTCTTTATAAATTTCTAGTAATAATTCTGTATTAAAATCAGGTACTAATGTAAATATACTTTTATATAATTCAGGATTTTTGTCAGATACTTCAATCCTAAACTCTGGAATGTTAGCATCAAATATTAAATTAACTTTTTGTAAAAGAATAGGATGATATATTTTCTTTTCATCCCTACACCCTAAAATTCCATCACCAAAAATTAATTCCATAGCTTCAGATTCTTTTTTCAATGTTGAATACACTGTATATAACATATTAAATATATCATCAACATCATGTGCAGTTATTTCTTTTTCTGACCAAATATTTCTTTTGGCTTTCCAGTTTTCTAATGCTGATCTTCTTTTATTATCATCATCAAAATTAATTTCGACTAAATTTTCTTCTCCTGTTTCTGAGTCTTTTTCCATTTTATTTATTGACTCTTTTACTTTTACCTCTTCATCAAATTTGCTCCATCCCTTTTCAAGCCACTCTTTTAATTCTACAGGTATCTCAGGACATTCAGTAAATTCAGGTTTGCCTACAGTTAATACTGTATCAGAATCATCTTCTTTATGTATATTATTTTTTATTTTTTCATGTATAGGAATATCATCAAGCCATCTATGCCAATGATGTGAAACAATATCTGTTATAGTAGGATTTTTTATATTATTATATTGCTTTAAAAATTGAAATAGATTGTTAACCTTATTCTTTTTTTCCTCATTCAGCATTAAGTAACCTCCAAAAGTATTTTTATAAAATCTTATTTTTCCCTACATAATTATACTATATATTTCAATAAACACCATATATTAAACTTTACTTATATTATATGATACTACGATTTTTTTATAATATTCACTCAATATAATTTTATACAAGCTTTAATATAGCTTTCTATATTATTTAAATATTTCACAACCAAACATCTAGCCTCTTTCTCTTTTCTCAACATTATATTTCCAATTACTCTATTTGCCAAATATAATCTTTAACTGTTATCCTACATACATTTCTAAAAAGAAAATAACTCACGAAAATGAACTGCCCCCTGTCAAATAGACAGGGGGCAGTTCAAAATCATATATTTTGATTTTCGTGGATTTCATGGTGGCGGCGAAGCGTAACCTTCAAAATCCACCAATATTTCAATTGGAATACTTATATTATGTTTTTAACTATTGCCTTTATCCAATCTGGTAATTTTTCTTCATTCCAAATTATACTGCCATCTCTTATACATACTATTAGCTTAAATATATCAGTATTATCATAAATATTAATTTCATCACATATTGGTATAACCTTAGATAGATTTTCTAATGATTCAAAATATCTTCTTTCAATATCTTTATGAGGAATTCCATGTCCACCTTTACTGACTCTGAAATCTACCCTTTCTTTAGCAATTTGAGAATTTTCAACACCAATATAATTTACAATAATTTGAAATCCATTTTGTTTTGCTTTTTTTATATTATTCAAAATGCTTCTTCCACTTAATGTAGTTTCCTGATTAAATGATGTCTCTTCAAAAATATATTTTCTAATAAGTTTAACTGCTTCTCTCGCACACTTCAACTGCAAATTACTATCTTTCCATGAACCTATTCTTGCTACCATTTCATCTGTATTTATTCTCTTTTCATCCTTATTGTGTTCATAATAAGTTGTTTTATAAATTGAAGTCTTACCTGCTCCATTTACACCTGCAAATATTGTATATGTTGCCACTCTACTTACCTATAACCTTTTTAGCTTCTCTTTTAAGTACTAAATTTGAAAGCATAACATAAAAGTCCTGTTCTTCCTTAGTTTTTGCCCTTTTAAATAAGTCCATCAAATCACTATAAGAATAATTTAAAAAAGCATCATATAATTTTTTATTATCTTGAACCATAATCAATATCCCGTTGCCAAAAATCTATAAATATCTATAAATCTTGTTTAATTACCTATTCTACCTGTCTGATTTTGCAATGAATAAATTCATATGCTACTTTCATTTGATATGACAGTCCAAGGTCTTAAATTCCGATACAACAAATCGTACATATTAGCATTATCTTTTCGGTGATATTATGCTAATTCATATCTTGAAAGATTTATTGAAGCGTTAAAATCTCTATCTATCTTTAGTCCACAAGAACATTGATAAATTCTATCTTTAAGCTTTAAATCTTTCTTGATAGCTCCACAACTACTACAAGTTTTACTTGATGGATACCACTTATCAGCTTCAACAAATTCTATTCCATAAAACTCACATTTGTATTTCATTTTTACTTTAAAATCATACAAACATTGTTCTGCAATAGCTTTTGATAAATAACGATTCTTCATCATATTTTTGATATTAAGAGTTTCCATCACAACTTTAGAAGGTTTGGTTTTCACTATCTTATTCGTTGCTTGGTGAACATGATTACTTCTGATATTGGTTAATCTTCTATGAAGTAATCTAATCTGCTTTTCAAGTTTTATAATATTGTTAGTCTTTTTGAATTGGCAACGGTTTTCACCACCTTTCTCTATTTTATTCATTTCATATTTTCGACTAACTTTTCTTTGCTTTCTTTTTAAAACTTTTTTAAGTCTTTTAACTTCTTTTGTTTTATTGATATTTTTGAAAGTCATACCATTGCTACAGATAGCTAAATCCTTGACTCCAACATCAATCCCTATGCTTTCTTTTGTAAGTTCTACTTTAGGTATTTCTCTTTCAATCCCTACTGATATATACCAATACTTTCCATCAAAACTTATTCTTGGATTTGAGTATTTTGTATCTAAAGGAATTGAATAAGGTTTAATATTTATCCAACCTACTTTTTCAATATTTACTGCATTATCTTTAACTTTTAACTTACAATTATCATTATAAAATGATGGTTTAGACTTTCTTCTACTCTTAAATTTCGGCTTATCAGAAAGCCCTTTAAAAAATCTTTTATAACTATCACAAGCATCTTTAACAGCTTGTTTTGCTACATTATTTGAAACTTCTTTAAGCCAAGTTAATTCAGTTTTTTTGAGTTGAGTTATTTCTTTTCTTAAATTATTATCTGAAATAAACTTACCACCATTTTTATAATTTTCTTCTTGTCTTGCAATAGTCCAGTTATAAATGAATCTTGCCGTACCAACAGATTGCCATAGCTTTTGCTCTTGAACTTCTGTTGGATATAATCTAACTTTTTTCGCAAGTATCATCTTCTAACAACTCCTTAATCATTTTCTTAGCCCTATTTGTCTTTCTAAATCATCTTTTTGTTTATGTGAACTAACTCTGCAATAACCAATAGTCTTTTTATTTAATAGTACCTCTGATTTTAAACCTAAGAAATGATTAAGTTGTTCTTGTGAATAATATCTTGTTCCACCATCTGTTATATGTGATGGTTTTAACGTTTCATTTTTATCCCAATTTCTAAGAGTTTGAACAGTTTTTCCTATTTTAGTTGCAAATTCTCCTATTGAGTAATACTTCATACTTATCACCTCAATTAGATTTATTTTAACTGTTCACTACCTCCTTATCAATAGAAGCACTTTTTATATATATTATAGCCTATTTTTATAATGTGTAATATAGTTTATTTTTAAATGTTTGAGTCAAGTAAAAGTTGGCAATAATTCTGTTTATTTTTGTATATATTATTTTACAGTAAGTTTTTATTACTGTCTTTGCCTACTAAAATTATACTCTAACTCATGTATTGCAAACAGTACAGGCATTACTTGCAAAACATTTGTAAGTATTCTTGTTATAGCTGCTGTTAAAATTGGTATTACTAGTACGGCTAAAAATTCTGATCTGAAATTATCTCCACTGCAAGATGTGAAAACCATCTATCTGCACCATTCCAATGTTTAAATCGCTTCTTTAAAAATATTCCACTCTAAACTTAAAAATATATCTCCCTATATTTCATAGTATCTGTATCTATATACCACCCTCTCAAATTTTTATAATCACAAGCACAATTAAGAATAAGAGTATCACCTAACATAGCACTTCCAAAGTCTTCATGTATATGACCACATATATAAAGCTTAGGTTTCTTCTTCAATATTATTTCCCTAATACTTTTACTTCCTGCTCTAGTTCCATCTATACACTTATCTAGTACTTTATATGGAGGTGTATGTGATAATATGATACTTTCATTTTCCTTAATATTTAATTTATTAAATTTATTATATATCACATCTTCTGTTTCCTCTCTATTAGTGCTGAATGGGGTGATATGAATTAACTCAAAACCCAATATATTACTATCATTATCTAAGTGGGTTAATATATATCTATTATCAAGATCCTGTTCTTCAATCCAATCATCATTGCCTAATATATACATCACCTTAATTTTCTTGTTTATTTTACTCAAAACTCTAACTTTAAAAAAGGTGTAATCTTTTTCTTGTAGGCTTATTAATTCTTCTAAATTAGAGGTTAAATGTTTACCTGTAATATCTCCTGCAAACATTATCGTATCTATATCTTCAACTTTATTGTTTACAAAATGAACTATTTCTTTATAAGCATTAAAGTCTCCATGAATATCTGATGTTGCAAATATTTTCATACTACACCTTCTTTCTGTAATTTATGCATTATTAAAAATTATCATGTTAATAGCTTATTGCTGATTTAAATATATCTATTATCATATATTTATATTCTTGATTATATCTTTTTCAACTTTCCATAATGCTTGCATCCTTTTTTGACTAAATATTGTTTTACTTAGTTCGACTTAATGTGTCCACTACTTTATACTAACGCCAATAATTATATCATACTAAATATCAATCATTGTTATAAACTTTCTAACTAAATTAAATCACTCTTAAAGGTTATTCTATAACAAAATCTAGTTCCGCTAAAAAGTGCATACCCCCTAATAAAATTCTACTAAAGGGTGTGCACAAATACTCAAAATACCTAAAAAGTGGCTAAAATACCTATTAAAATCAACTAAAAATTTCTTCATAAAAAGCAAAATACAATGGTTAAGCCTTGATTTTTCAATATTTTTCCATTGTATCCTTACATTAGTTCTTATTTGTCTAATAACTATAATTTTGATACAATATAGAGATTAATTTAAGGTAATTGTTATATTTGATTAACGCTAAATTGTATGTAATATTGCTAAAAAGTGCACACCTATAATTGATATGTTACCTTATACTAGGTGAGGTGTATTGGGGAATATATTTATTTTTCATTGTCACTTCTGCTATACACTTTCATTTTCTCTAAATCAATAATTGCACCAATTTGTCTTAAAAAATCTATTCCAATTATTCCATCAATATCAAACCCATAATCCATAATTCCTATTTCCACTTTAACATCTCTACTATGTAAATCATTAAGCCTAATTTCATCAATAGTTTTCTTATACACAAATTCACTTCCACCTACACCATGTATAGTTTCAATGGAATCATTCATATCTATAGTTATATCAATTTCTTCTACTTTATCCATTTTAAACAAGGTTCCACCCGAACCTGTATCTACAAGTACATTGTCTAAAATAAGTTTTTTATTATTATGAATTATTTCTACCTTACAAAATGGTAATCCGTATCTAAACTTTAAATCAACCATTTATCCTTACTCCTATCCAAGCTCTTTCCTCTATCTCTAAAGTCTCGTGAGTTGTATTATAAACATAGTATTCCTTTTGTTTATCAGCTTTATGATAATTTGCATAATCCTTTAATGCATTATTACCCTTATCATAACTTTTTAGAACCGCTAAATCAGTTACAATTCTTTTTCCACCTTCTGAATAAGCAGAAATAGCTTGAAATAATATCCACTTATTTTTGTATACTTCTCTTGCCTCACTATACTTCATTGTTAATCACTCCTATTCGCAATCTTATCTTAATTATAGCTTATTCATTAAATCTAAACATCATATTACAAATATTTTCTTACAAATTCCTTTCTGCCAAAAAGTGCACACCTACACCTAAAAAATGCACCCACCTTACTAAAATACATAAGATGTGTGCATTTTTTTAATTATATTTCCAAAATTCACGTTTAAAACTTACTTTTCAATCACTTCATTTTCTCGAATAAACACGAAAAGCCCCTGAAATCAAGGGCTTTCTATTGTATCAATATTATAAGTTTATGTATGGTGGAGGCGAGGCGTGACTATTAGTACCCTCGACCTTTATATTTATTGCTCATTCATTATAAATCTCTTAGCCTTTTTAAAACCTGATCCTGAAGTTAATCCACTAAATTTCTTTCCTACTAACCAATCATCTGATTTAATTAAACTCTTCTTTAAGATAGTCTTAAATTCTTCTAATGCTCCTTCAAGTGTTACTGTATCTTGAATTGAATCATTAAATATCATATTTAATGAATTAGCGCCTGTTGTTTTTTGAATATAATATTTTGTATTATAATATGTTTTGACAAATTCATTTTCAAAATCTTTTTCTATTTTTTCTTCAAAACAAGCTTCCCATCTTTCTTTAATTAATTTCCATTGTAAATTAATTATTTTCGCTACTTCCATAGCTATATCATCAATAATATCAATATCATTTACTACTCTTAATTGTTTTTTATCAATTATTGCTTTTACTAGAGGCATTATAGACTGTTTAAATGCATTAACCTCTATTATTCCATAACTTTTAGATGAATTAAATTCAAATTTTATTGCATTTTTCCAAACACTATCTTCAATTTTTTCATGCAATAAGTATGCAACTTTTACGCAAATATGTTCATATACATCATCAATTGGCTTTTCTCCAAGAATTTCATAATTATATTTTGCTAAAAGTGTTAAATCTGTTTTTATCTTTTTTGCCTTTGAATTTATATCTATAAATGTATCTACTTCTATAATTCTATTATTTTTATCAGTAAGTAATATAACTATATTTAACATATAATCATTTATATCACTATTTTCCCTAGCAGCTTCTTCTAATCCCTTTAACCTATGTTGTCCATCTACAACCCTAAATACTCGCCTACCCTCTTCAATTTTCAACCTAATAAAGTTATCATCTATAACTTCTATATTAGATTCAATATCAGATTTGTTTACACTTAATATAATAGATGTTGGTAATATAATATTTTCTTTAAGTATATTTCTTTTAATTTGATTATAATGATTAGATGATAGTTCCCTTTGATATCCGTATTTATCTTTTCCATAGACTAATACTTCTGAAATATTATTTACTATTCTAAAAGGTAACACCAAACTTATATACTCTTGATTATTTTGTTTATAATAAAATGCATTAAACTTATCAACCATTTAATTCCCTCCTATAATTTTAGTTAGAACACTACTTATTTCATCATTACATGTTTCTAGTAATTTAATTTCTATAGAACTTTTATCTTCAATCATATTAATATTATTTTTAACCTCTTCCACTAACTCATAAATTAAATTAATATCTTGATTTTCCAAGTATTTTTGTAGCATCCCTTTATTTAGAGTAATTAACCATAGCTTTATCATAATATTTTTTTGACATTCATCCATCTCATAATCATCTAAAAGTTGCTTTATCCATAGATTCAATACTTCATAATTATATTTCTTAATTATTAAATCTATAGTATTTACATAATTAAATGCATCTTTTAATATGTTTATTAAATCTATTCCTCTCTCATTAAGGCTTGCAACACTCTCATCACCTAATGTCTTGGCTAAATACAACAACATAAATTCTAAATATTCTTTAATCTTAATTTCATATTGATCATTGCTACTATTCTCATTGTTGAATATTATTTTCAAAAATATATTTTCTAATATCATTGCTTCAAAACTATTTTCTCTAAATCTTCTATAGCTAATGCATAAATCATCTTCGAACTCTGCTTGCATTAGATCATAATATTCTGTATCTGCTATTGCTAAATTAGTATTGTCATACTCTGAAACTAAACTTTCATATGCATAAAATAATATATCTGCTAACTTATCTACCCTATAACTGCTATTAAACTTTACTTTAATTTTTTCACTTAAATAGTTATCCAATTGTTCAACAAATCTACTCTTCTTAGCTGTTACCTCATAGTTATTTTCGGCATTCCTTATACTGTACAAAAGCTTTTCAATCTCATCTAACATATTACCTATATGATTCATAGTTAATTGTGCTGTGCTTTTTACTGGATTAAAACTATAATTTTTATAAAAGATGCTATGATCTAAGTCTCCCCATGCTGAATTTATTTTACTTTTAATTTGTAGCTCAAATCCATATTTATTTAAATATAAACCTTTTATATTATATATTTCTAATCCATTTTTCATAGATTTTGGCTGATTTTTTATGTCCCTAAATATTATTTTGTCTGAAACTTCATTACTGTGATCTAGCAATAACTTATACATATTCTTAGCATCTTCTTTTAATTCAGTTACTATTTTTACTCCAACAATGTCTTCATAACTATAAAAATAATTTACTATATCAGTCTTTCTAGAATCTATATCTTCTTCTGATCTTATCTGAAATTTATCAAGTAACATTAAGCCTTCATCTTTTCTTATGAATTTTTCAAATAAACTTTCCGGCTTTTTTACTCTACCATCTAATTTAAATAAATCACTCGTATGAACTGAATTTTTATAGACTAAATCATAGTTTCCTTTGTGCTCTGTTATCAATACTTTGAGTTCAGTACTTATTTCTTCCATAATATCTTCAAGATGGTTTATACAATTATCACTATAAATATCTTTTATACACTTCAAATATGTAATACTTAAATCTATTTTATCCACATATATCCCCCTCTCCCTTACTCCATTATATAATTAAAATTTATACTTTTGAATACTTTTCCATATTAGAAAGTTGCAAATTTTATTTTCTATACATTATAGTTTTAATACTAATTTCTTTATAAACATTAAAACCCACGTTGAACACTACTTCAACGTGGGTCTTATATACTATAACTTCTTTAACAAAGTCCTGTATGAAATTTTTGCACTCTGGGATATTTTTAGTTACTACATATTCCTTGAATCCAGTTAAAAGACTTCTTATATCTTCTTCTGTAACCTTAGTAACTGATTGACTTGCTTCTATATCTACTAACTTACCTTCTAAATAAACTTTTCGTTCCTTTAGCTCCTCCATCTTAACCTTAAACTCTTCTTGGATAAATCCATTTGTTATAGCCATTACTATATTACCTATTTGCTTTTCTATATCTTTAAGCTCTTTTTCAATAACTCCTCTTTTATCTTCATCCCCTTGGCTTTGCTTCTTTAGATTTTCATTAATTCCTTCTACTAACATTGGAATTGCTTTATCATTAAATATTCTTGCTTCAAGCTCCGTTAAAACATATTCTTCAATGTATTCCTTTCTTATTTCCTTATTACTACAAACATTACTGCTTGTACGCTTTCTACCACCACATCTATATGATACATATAATGGCTTATTCTTAGCTTGTCTACGATTACCATACATTGCATAACCACACTCTCCACATCTAATTAAGCCTGATAGTAAGTAGCTTTCTTTAGCCTTATTAACTGCTTTTGATTTCTTCCTACTTCTAAGAATCTCTTGTGCTTTTTCATATAGTTCCTTATCTACTATTTGCGGCATACCATCTTCAATTCTAATTATTTCACTAGGATCTTTTTGAAGATGGCTATTTCTTCTTCCATATGCATCCTTCTTAGCTGATTTGTTAAATATATAAACTCCAGTATATTTTTCATTAGTAAGAACACTATTAATGCTATTACTCTTAAACATTGCTCCTGCTTTTGTTTTAAATCCCCTTGAATTTAATTCATCTACCATTTGGCTTAAAGTATATCTAGCTGTGTACATTTCAAATATTAATCTTACACTTTCAGCTTCTCTTTCATTTATTACATATTTCTTTTCTGCATTAACATCATAGCCTAACGGTGGAAGTCCTCCTGTATGTTTGGCTTGATATGCAGTTTCCTTCATTCCTTTCATTACTTCCCTTGCTAAGTTTTTACTGTAATACTCCGCCATGCCTTCAATAACACTTTCAAGTATAACTGACTCTGGACTATCATCTAGATTTTCAGTAACACTAATTAGCTTTACACCATTTTGCTTTAACTTTCTTTTATATTGAGCACTATCATATTTATCTCTAGAAAATCTATCCAACTTATGGACTATAACTATATCAAAGATATCATTACCACTATCCTTAATCATTTGCTGAAATCCTGGTCTTCTATCAGTTGTTGCTGACTTAGCTTTATCCTGATAAACCTTTACTATTTCATATCCCTTAGCATAACCAAATTCCTTTATAGCTCTTATTTGAGCTTCTAAGCTTTCATCCCTCTGATTATCAGAGCTATACCTTATATATGCACAAGCCCTTTTTATCTCAAGATAATTAGGTTGTTCCATTAAATCAACTCCTTATATTTATACTCCTCCTTTAGGAGAATCTAAATACATAGAGGCTAATATTTTAACTAAAGAATTATATTTTATCCTACTATTAACTTCTTGATTATATTTAATTTTTTCTACACTATCTCTTGTATAATCCCTCTCATATAATTTGTCTCTGCTTATAGTAGTTTTAATACATTCTTTCATTAACCTTTTCCTCCTTAGTATTCATTATTATGATATATACTTATTAATCTTATTTATTACACCTAACCTTGAAGTGGCTAGGTAGTTAAGTGGCTAAGTATTAATAAAAAATATAAATCTAAATTATTATGAACTTGACTGATTCTAATTTCTCTACCACTTAGCCACCTTATCCCCTATCTATACAAATGTATATTTATCTATTTTTGAAGGTAATTTAGAATAATCTATTCTAAAGTTTTTAAGATGTAGTGTACCTTGAACCTTCTTATACTCTAACTCTTCATTTAGAACTATTTTTGATGAATTAGATAAAGACTTCCAAAATCTTTGTGGTGACTCTGTACCTCTAGCTGAAATGTTCTGACCTTCAATCCATAACTTATAGGCATCTAGTACAGCCTTTTTAGTCTCACTACTTTCTTCTTCATATATAAGTGCATCTTTTAAAAAAGCTTCTACTGGATTTTGTTCTTCTTTATAAGCCTTTGTAACCTTATCAATAGCTTCACATTCTGTAAATTTATAATCATTATTCATAAGTCTTATTGCTCCTTCAATTGCCCAGTTAAGAACTCCACTTAGTTCTTCTAAAACCTTCTCTTTTAAATTTTTGTCCATTTCTTCTTGTTTAAAAACCTTGTTAAATGGTACTATAAGTATTTTTCTATAATACCCATGCGTATTATCTAAAGTATCTGGTAACCTATTTAATAAGAAAATCATCTTACATGTTGACTTGTAATTTAAATCTCCTTTATATTTTCTTGCTATACTTGTCCTATCTCCACTAACAAATATTTTTAAATTCTCAGTACTTATAGCATTACCAATTTCATTTTCATTTGCAATATTTACAGACTTATCTATAAGACCTTCTGTTCCAAACTTTTCTGAGAATCTTGAAAGTGGCACATTACTTACATTTGCTGATCCTACCATGGTTGTTAATACTTCTGCTGTAAAACTCTTACCATTTGATCCTACTCCAATGAAATAGAAAGCTCTTTCTCCTTTAGTATTATTTATTAATGTATATCCAAATATTTCTTGGATACACATTAATAAAGCTTCATCATCACATACTATCTCTCTCAAAGCTTTTATAAATTGTGGACATAGTGCTCCTTTTATAAAATTAACTGGTGATTTACTAGTAAATATATGACTCTTATCATATGGTACTAACTCCTTAGTCTTAAGGTTAAAAACTCCATTATTCAATGCAATTAAAGAATCATCCACTACCTCACCATTAACTCTAGGTACTTCTCTAAACAAGCCATCTAAAATATCTCTTTCATATGTTTTTTTCCAACTATCAGTAATTGTACTATTCATTAGATACCTCAAAATAGTTCCTGCTAACTCCTCTGTGAATTCCTCATAAACCCCTTCCTTTTGATTTAGAACTATTAATGAACCATTTTTAACTACACACTCTAGAATTTGTTGTAAATAAGCTATACACCTATTAGTATTTAATCTTAGTTTTTTCTTTTCATCATAAAAGAAACCTAATGCAACTGCTTTATTATGAGTAATTAATGCTTTTAACTCCTCTATTAAAGATTCATCATATCTAATATCCTCAAGCTTATCATCACTATCCCCTTTAATACTTACACCTGGTAATAAACCTCCTAATATAGCTGAAAATAATCCTTCATCTATACTATTACAATGATATTTGATTTCTAAATAAGCACTCTCATCTCCTCTTTCTTTTATAAGTCTAAGTAATGACATTAATTTATAAAGAGTTTCTGGACACTCCTTAATTACAACTCTATCCTTAATAAACTCCATTATTATTTGTTTTACTGTTTTCATTATCATTCTAAATTCCTCCTAAGTTAGTTAAATTTTCTTTCTACTATATTTGCATATACATTACCTTTTCCATCTGGATTATGTTTTATAGTTAAAATACATCTCTTTCCTGCTAACTCATCTATATTTATCTCATTTGGAATATTGCCATTGTATACTTCCATTAAGAAGTTAAAGCACTTGGACTTTTCTGCTTGAGATACCATTATCCTTTCTTTCTTTTCCTGTTCTGTCACTCCAACACTAATGTTATAAATTACTTCAATAAAATCTCTAAATCCCCAATCGGTTTTACAATCTCTTAAGTAAATTATTCTTTTTATTACTGCTTCATAATCACCTTCATTTAGAGTAGCTTTCGCACCTGATGTTCCTAATACTTCTTTGTTGTTTCTAAAAATCATTTGTAATCCTCCTCTTATTTACACCAATTATTACTTATTGAAGTATCAACTATTATTGGAATATCCTTAACAATAGTCCTCATTCCTCCAACCATACAACTTTCTAAAACATTTTTTGCTTCTTCAGCTTCATCTTCTGGTACTTCTAAAAGTATTTCATCATGTACCACTGCAACTAACCTCCAGGATTCTTTGATTCTTTCAACAAGCAATGCTAAAGCTTCCTTTAATCCTTCTGCTGCTGAACCTTGAATAGGTAAATTTAATCTTTGAGTCATTGATAAACTACCACCTTGCCACCTTCTTCCCCCTAATGTTTTTATATAGTCTGCTTTTAATAAAGCATTTTGAAGTTCTTTTACCTTTGGATAAACATTAAGAAATTCAATTCTATACTTCTCTGCTTCCTCCAATGATGCTGGAACACCACTTTTCCTAAGATTTTTCTGAATTCCATAAGCAGTTATTCCATAAACTATGCCAAAATTTAAGCTTTTAGCAACTTGTCTTTCTTCTTTAGAAATTTCATCTATAGGCTTCTTAAAAACTAAACTTGCTGTTCCTAAATGAAGATCTATCCCATTATTAAAGTAACTAATCAAAGTTTCATCATTTGAAATAGTTGCTAGAACTCTAAGCTCAATCTGTGAGTAGTCTGAACCTATAAGCTTGTACCCCTCATCTGCAACAAAAAACTCTCTACTATTCCCTGGCATAGCTTGAAGTGGTGGATTATTACAGGACATTCTCCCTGAGCTTGCACCTACTAATCTCCAATCTGCTCTTATCCTTCCATCGTCATTAATAAATTGCTTTAGCTTTTCACCATAGGTTTTAATCTTTGTTTGAAGTCTTCTATACTTCCTAATAAGTTTGATTACTTCATGTTCATCCGAATACCTTGCTAGCTCATCATCTGCTGTTGAATATAGCTTAATACCGTACTCTGAAATAGCTTCAACTAATTGCTTGGGTGAATTAATGTTTAGCTCTTCCCTATTAAGTAAGTCTTTAATCGTACTCTCTAATTCAATAGCCACCCTTCTATCATCATCTAATCTAGCATTCCACTTATCAAACTCCATATTAATACCATTACCTTCAAGCATTACTATAGCTGGTAGAGCTCTTCTTTCTCTTTCATAAACAGTTAAAAGATTATTCTCTACAAGTAAATCTAAAAGTTTATAGTATAAAGCTCTAGTGTACTCAACATCCTTTACTGCATAATCAATATGCTCTTGAGTTATTTCAGTCCCTTGCCAGTTATCACTATTTTGCATAGACTTGTCCATTTCAACACCAAGATACTTTTTAACTAAAGCTTTTAAACTTAACTTTTCTTCCCCTAATACTTGAGCCATAAGTAATGTACAATGATAATTGTTTGCCATATATCCTTTACTCTGAAAGAATCCAACATCAAATTTAGCATTATGAAATACTTTAGTAATACTCTTATCCTTTAGAATATTTTTAAGCTTTTCATCTACACTTGTTCTTGTAACCACTTTACTAAACCCGTTAGAAAAAACTATTAATTTTATATTGCCTTTCCTAAAATCCAGTGAATTTGTTTCTGTATCAATAAAGAATATTTCATCACTCTTCATATCTATTACCTCCCTAGATGCATGTTATTAACTTTTTAAAGATCATATTTCGTAGCTCGTTTGCTACAGTTAGAGTATATAATTTTTAAGAAATAATTTATCCAGCTTAAAACTCTAATTCTAAAATTAATTTTACATTTATGTAAAATTTAGTAATTTAATTATAAAAAAATATAGATACTTCTAAATTCAATTGAAGTATCTATATTTCTTATGCATTATATGTTATTTCTTAATGAGGTTTATGTTGTAAAAATAGCCAAAGATGGTGATTTCTTATGCATTATATGTTATTTCTTAATCTGCTTCTTTCTAACAATATTTCTTTATTATCCTCTAATAAGTATTTTAAATGCCTTTGTACCCTTTGTTTCATTTTTTTATCATCATTAAAACCTAAATGCTTTACTACATCAACCTTCTTAATTTGATTAACTATTTCTGCTTTCCACTTAGAACTTATAGCGTTAAAAGCCTCATCTTTTAAAGCTTCAAAATCTAATGTTCCTACTTCTAATAAATCAGTAACAATTTTGTTTTTTAATATTACTAGCTCATTAATCTCATTATACAAGCTTTTGTAGGTTTCATCCTCTTTACCAAAAGCACATATTAATTTATTAATTTCAAATCTCATTTTAGAAGCACGATATATATATGAATCCATCAATGCTAGTTTTGAAATCTGCCTTGCCAATTCTTTTTTTGATAAACTAGTATCTTCATATAGATCTATTACTACATTTATATAAAATATTAAATTATATCTACTTTCTATATTGTAAAATTTTATTAAACCATCTATAGAATGTATATCCTTGTTGATTTCATCATACAAATCTATTAATTCATCATACCCTGATGAAAAATCTGCAAGTGTCATTGCTGACATTTTAGCATAATCCATTTTATCAAAAATAGTTTCTTTAGTTCTATTTCTAGATTTCGTGTTAATTGGTATAGTATTAAGCCTAGCATTGAAGTCAGTCTTTATTTCTAATAACATTTGTTCTGTGTAAATTTTAGCTGGCATTTCTGCATGGTTTATTTTCTTATTATGTACCTTTAAAACACTCTCTAAAAATGTATCACTATCTAAATCATCCAATTGAGATTTATCTTTCATCTCTTCTAGACATGCCATAGCTAAAGTAATGTCATCAAATTCTTCTTTATCAAATTCAAGCTTAACATTTGCATTTTTAGCAGATTTCATTATTTTAGCAAATCCTTTATCTATAATATCTATTGTATCTGTTACAGCTCCTTTATTTTCTTTAATTTCATCAGGTATACCAGTTAATAAATTTTCTTTATTTTGATTTTTTACCTTATCACATATCTTATTAAACAACTCTCTATTTTCTTCATCACTCATACTTTCATCAAGTATTTGTGCCTTAGACCTCTTTAATCTTCTTTTATTATCTGATTCTCCTATCCAAGCCAAAATAATTTCATCCTTAAATTCCTCTAGAGTTATTAATTTACACTTATCCTTAAACACTCTTTTTAGCTCTTTATATCCTTCACTATTATTTTTATATCCCCATCTATCTGCTACTGAAAAACTTGTTACCAGTGAAACTAATCTATAATTTATTGCATTTTCTAAGCTCATAATATCTCCTACTTGTATAGTTTTTATATCATTATACTCAAATATTATCACTAAATAAAGTATAGTGGTATAGGTGGCAAAGTAGTCACCTATAAACACTTTAGAAATGAAAAAAAAAATTATACAAATACTTAAATAATATTTGTATAATTTTTATTAAATTTATAGAAATTTTCTTATAAAGCTCTCTGAAACATTAAATGCACTACTAGCTTTACTAATTGCATCTGATTCACTTAACCCTTTTGCAATTAACTCTAACACCATTGCTACTATTTGTATAATTAAAACTACATTCATTATTATATGTCCTCCTCAACTAATTATTAACATATGCATAGTAATACTCTTGCCCATGCTTAGATTCAAACATTACATCTGGCTCTATATCTAAAACTTCTTCATATTCATCATAATTATCTATCATTTCTCTTGCTATTTCTCCAATTGAAGTACCTTCTAAAAAGTAATCTATGATAGTATCCTTATCAAATAACCTGTCAAGCTGATAAGATGAGCTAAGTATGTCATCTATCTCATCACTAACATATTCCCTTAAATCCTTTAGCTTAGAATACATAATAATATCATCAATTGTTGAATATCCTCTGAATATAATTTCTTCATGTATTGCTTTTGCTTCTATTATATTAATTTCCTTTATATTATTTTTAATAAAGAAATATAATTGGATAACATCATCTTCCACCTCTTCCCCTAGTTCATCTACTAAAGCTAAAGTTTCATCTAAATCTTTCATTAAGATTTCTTTTATCTCATTATCATCCACCTTAGCTACTAAATCCTCTAGCTTTTCTACTATAACTTCATCCATATTATTATATTTTTCAATTAACTTAGTTAAATCCTTCATAAAGAATTCATTTAAAATCTTTGATTCATTTTTTAGCATAGCTCTTCCCCCTTTCCCCCTTAATATTCCTCTGCTAGCAACATTGTGCTATAGTCATATGAATCTATTAAATATACCTTCTCATTACCCTCAAACTCTAAATTCTTTGCATTAACTTTTATACATGACTTATAATCTGGTATCTCTTGTGTATGCTCAATATTTAAAACGTCTCCAACTCTACTTAACTTTAAAACTTGTAAATAGTCCTTCTCTATTTTCAAATCATCAACTAAACTCCATAATAATATTTGTAATGGTAAATCTAATTTTTCATTTACCCCTCTTGTTATATATCTATTTTCTTTAGCAAACATACTAAATATCCCCCTTCTCCTTAAAACTGTAATAACTGCTATTTGAACCAACTATAATATGGTCTATTAGCTCTATTCCTAATATTTTACCTGCTTCCTTTAGTCTTTCTGTGATATTAATGTCTTCCTTACTTGGTGTAACATCTCCTGAAGGATGATTATGATAAACTATAATATTTGCTGAATTACTTAATATAGCTACCTTAAAAACTTCTCTTGGATGTACTATAGATGAATTTAGACTTCCTACACTAACTGTATTAATAGAAGTAGGTTGATTCTTCTTATCTAAACATACTAGTATAAGCTTTTCTATATCACTATCTATCAAGAACTCCTTACCTAACTCAAAAGCATCCTTAGGACTTGAAACCCTTCTTGGTTCATACAAAATTGAACCTTCTTTTATAAGTTTTACTGATACTAAATTAACTCTTTTTGACACCTTTTTACTTTCCATAACTATTCTTAACTTCCTCATTAATTTTCACTGTAAATTTACCCATTTTAATACTTCCAACACATAGTAAATATCTCATAAATCCTCCTAAAATAATAAAAGACTTAATTACCATTAATACTGATAATTAAGTCTTATTTCTCATTAATTAAATTCTTTAATTGTGTTATAAACTTTTTGCTAAACATGTTATCTTCTATAGCTTTCTTTAATAAAAGTAAAAACAATTCTTCTTGAAGATCTAGTGGTCTTACTAATAGCTTCATACCATATCTTTGTTGATCTTTATACACACTAAATCTTAATTCTTCTCTATTTCCTTGTGGTTTAACTATAATCTTCTCCAATGCATAAGTATATTCTTCATCTGCAATTACACTTTGAGAAATTAATGAACAATACTTAGTCTCCTTAATAGCTTTCTTTGCCACCTCTCCACCTCCTACCCTTCTACTATAATATCCATTATCTCTTTAGTAGCAACTACAATTACTGCATAATCTGAAGACAAAAGAAAAAGAGATAAACAATACTGCTTACCTCCTTCACATTTAATATCATCAACATACTCTGCAATAATATCTTTCAATATATTTTCTTTTGCTACACTAACATCTTCTTTAGTTTCTAAAACTAATACATATCCACCTAAATCTGCATCAACATTTCTTTCAGCTCCATAGCTCTCATCTAAAATATTTAGTTGCTCTTCAATAGTACTTATTACATTAACCTCTAGCTTCATTCCAATTAAGTCACTTACTTTACTAACCTTTCTCATTAATATTACCTCCATTTTTTATGAACCTATAGGAATTATCTATCTAGTATAGATATCCTTTCAATATAATAATATATATTTATAAACTATATTTATTTCACATAATAAATAAACCTACACATACATTCGTATACGTAGGCTCATTTATTATTAGCTATACATTCTATAAGTGTTCTTATTAGATGTAGCATAATTTTCAAAGAAATGATTATATACAATATCTCTTTTTTTATCTATTTCATCAAAATCATAAGCTTCTGGTAAATAATTTATTAAATAATCATATATAACAACTTTAACCTTAGCTTGGCTTTCTCTTTTTTCACGCCAATTGTCTATATCATCAATAAGAGTTTTTAGTTTATTTAACAAGTCATTACTTACCTCTTTTAACTTATCTCTATCCTTTTTCTCCAAATTTGGCTTTTCTAATAAATCGAATAATGCTAAATCCTCTTCTTCCAAACCTTCTTTTGCTGCTCTCTTTTCTTCTTGGCTTAAATCATTAACAAATTTAAGTAAAGCTTCAAAAGTTGCTTCAATTACAGCTCTATCTTTTTCATAATTATAGTCTTCTATTAGTTCTTTATATTTTTTATAGAAGTCCATTCTCATAGGATTTTGCTTTATCATTTTTTCAAGTCTTTTCTCTATTTGTTCTTTCATATTGTGTAGTACTGTATTTTTTCTTTTACTACCTTTAAACTCTTCCTTTAGTCTATCAAAGTCTATATTACTAATATCGAATAACCTACTAGGTACTAATCCACCTTCAGATATATTCTCTGTTTTTATTGCTTCATCAACAACATTATGAAGCTCTAGAATAACATGTGAAATATCTGTTTCTCTCTTATTGTCCTGTATCTTATTGTATATAGCCTTTATAGCATCACATTCTGGAATCAACTCATCAATTCCTTCCATGAATAAACAAGATTTAAACTTATTTTGAACATCTCTTGCAAGTATCTCAAATTTCTTCTTTACCTCTTCTGTAGCATATACCGCCTCTTCAGCATCTTTTATTAATGCAATTTTCTTAAATCCATCAGCTTTAATCAATTCATTTAAGTTAAAGCCATTTACCTTTAAATGCTTCTTAGTTAGTTTTATTGACTTCTTTAAATCATTTAACAAATCTTCATCAGTTCCTGCTGGTGGCTTTTCTCCACCATCATTCCCCATTCCTGAACCATATTTAGCCAAAGCTTGTCTTAAATTTTTCAACACACCAATATAGTCTATAATTAACCCATTATTTTTCCCTTCATTTACACGGTTTGCTCTGGCTATTGTTTGCATTAAAGTGTGTTCTTTTAACACTTTATCAAGGTATAAAATAGACAAGCTCTTAACATCAAATCCAGTTAACCACATAGCACAAACAATCGCTAATCTAAATGGACTTTCAGAATCCTTAAATTCTGTTGTAAGATCTCTTTCTTTATCATAACCCTCTCTCTTTATACCTTTTTTCATTTTTTCTCTATGTGGAATTATATCCAATCCCCATTTTTCAAACTTTTTAACCTCATTCTGCTCTTCACTTATAATAACAGCATATTCAGTTTGTTCTAACCATTTTAATTTCTTTTGCTTATCTAGCTCATCTTGCATATCAAAAGATTGACCGATATTTTTTTTAGTAGTTTGAATTTTTTCTTTCCAATACTTATCTATAAGATTATACATTCTTACACAAGTAACTTTATCTATACACACCAACATAGCTTTTCCACTTTCCCACATAGTAGAGTAATGTTGTACTATATCTTTTGCTATGGTATCTAATCTTTCATTACTTGTTATAATATGATACTCCTTAGATAAGGCTTTTCTTAGCTTTTCCTCTTCCTCATCTGACAAATCAAACTCATCAATTTTAGCATGAATTTTCTTGTTTAACTCATCATTAACTATTCCAAGCTTTTCACCTCTACTTTGATAGTATAAAGGAACTGTTGCTCCATCCTTAACAGCTCTATCAAAATCATATACTGAAACATAGTCACCAAAGAATTCTTTAGTTAATTCATCACCACTTAATAGTGGCGTTCCTGTAAATCCTAAGAATTTTGCATCTGGTAAAGCATCCCTCATATTTTTTGCAAGTAATCCATATTGAGTTCTATGTGCCTCATCTGATATTACAATTAAATCCTCTGTATTTTCATAAGGTTGTTTAACTTTTTCATTGAACTTGTGTATTAATGAAAATATATATCTTTGATCTTCACCTAATAATTGCCTTAAATGTTCACCACTAGATGCCCATACTTTACTACTAGGTTTAACAGCTCCTACTCCAACAAATGTGTTATAGATCTGTTCATCTAACTCTTTTCTATCCGTAACAATTAAGAATGAGTGATTTCCCTTAACAGACCTTAAAAGCTTTTGACAGAAAAAAACTATAGAATAAGATTTTCCACTACCTTGAGTGTGCCAAAATACCCCTAGCTTATTACTTTTAATCTTTCTAGATTCTTTAAATGATTCTATAGCTTTGTTAACGCCTAAAAATTGATGATTTCTAGCTAGTATTTTAACCTTAGTGCCTGAACTATCATCAAACAAAATAAAATTTTCAAAGATGTCCATAAAATTTTCTTTAGAACACATACCTTTTAACATAGTTTCAAAATCTACAGAACCTTCCTCTTCTTCTTCAAATCTCTTCCATTCATTAAAGTATTCATACTTACCTGTTACAGAACCAACCTTTCCTTCTATTCCATTGCTTAGCATTACAATAGCGTTACAGTTAAATAAATGTGGAATAGTATACTTATAGTCTGTAAAATTATCTTCATAAGCATTTTTAACATCTTTATGAGTATTTTTTAACTCTATAAATAATAATGGAATTCCATTAACAAAACCAATTATATCTGCCCTTCTTCTATATAAACTTCCTTGTATCCATAATTCTCTTACTGCAACAAAACTATTTTCCTTTGGCTCCCTAAAATTAAAAACCTTTAATTTTTCTTCTGTTAATTCACCATTTTTATCTTTAAACTGTACTTTTACCCCTTCTTTAAACAACTTATATTTTTCTTCATTCATATCAATTAATGTTTTAGATAAGTTGTTTTCAGTTATTATTTCAATGGCACCTTCATAAGCATCATCAGGTAAACCTGGATTAAATTTCTTTAGTGCTTGTTTTAAATACCTAACAAGCACCACTTCCTTTTCAGATTTCCTACCTAAAGTTCCATTTTCACCAAGTATCTCACTATTATAAGCATAAACAGTTTCCCAATCTAAATTATACCTAAAATAATCTATTGTAGTCTTTTGTACTAACCCATCCTCTGAATACTCTCTACTCAAACCTCAATCTCCCCCGTAATTAATTTTGGTATTAATATATCTCTTGCTTCCGTAAGTTTCTCATTTGCATGCTGTAAATTTAATATCTGTTTAAAAATAACATCACATTTATCATAGAACATCTTAATTACTTTTTTATCAGGATTTAATATTTTTATAGTTTCAAACTTACCCTTGTTAACATTAGCCATTGTAGCTCCACTACTACCTAGCCCCTCCAATAATTCCTTTAACGATTTAAACTTAAAGTACAGATAATAAATATACTCTTTCTCAAATGGAACTAATGCGTTTATCTGCTGATTAAATTGCGAAATCTCACTAGTTAATGAAACAATACCTACTGTTCCTATACAAGATACTAATATAGAATTCTTTGGAACATACTTATTCTCCTGACTTTTTGCCCCTTCATCTGTTAATGTTTGATTAGTATTAATTACATATATGCTATTGTTCATATCAGGTGTTTTAATAAATTTAACATATCCACCATAATACTCACTTTTTTTAGTTGAAGGGGTTTTTCCTGTAATTACATCACCAAATTGTCTAACCTCAATATTATTCCAACCTTGTGGTATTCCATTACTATCTATCTGACTCTCACAACCTGGAAATCTAAAATTAACAAACCACTCTTTATAAAGTATTTCTGCACTTTCTTCTAATAGGTTTATTCTTTTTAAGTTATTTTCAATTAAATCATCATATGGTGACAAAAATTTTACAATTTTCTGTTGAGCAGCTTTTGGTAGCTTAGGTACTTGTAATTTGTTTAATATCCCTTGATTTAAATTCGATATGTTGGTTCCATTCCCTTGAGCTGTCAGAGTACGTCTTATAAAATTAGTTTTAAATAAATATGCATAAAATTTTGGTTCAATTTCCGGGTCTATAAACCTACACCTAATGCAAAATGCTGAGTATATAATATTTTTCTCATCTTCATCAATAAATAAGGTTCTGCCAATTAACTCTTTGTTCCCATTTGATCTTACAAAAATTATATCATTTTTTTGTAAGATGCTATCATTGCTAACTACACCTTCCGGATTAATCTCACCTAATTCTTCGTATTTAGGTCTAAAATAATCTTTAAAATCTGCTACATTTATTACTTTTATTCCTATGCCAAAATTATCTTTATTATAGTTAACTCCATTTCTAAACTCTGCAATTCTGCCTAACTCTATTGTATTCCTAATCATATTTCTAACTCCTCAAAATTAGCTTTAATTATTTTTGCTAACTCAAAAGCCTCTTCATTTAATCCATCCAACTCTATGTGTATCTCTTTAAGTCTTCCTTCAAAATCAAAATCTTCATCAATACTTTGTTCAACTCCAACATATCTACCTGGTGTTAAGCTCCAATCATTTTGCTTAATAGTATCTATATCTACTAACTTACATAATCCTTCGATATCTTCTAGTTTTGCATTAACAAACTTTGTTTGTAACCACTTTACTTGAGAGTATATATAGTTAATGTCTTTTATGAACTCTATTAACTTTCTTCTTAATTCTTCGAATATCTTTCTATTTTCTCTAACTACTTTTGTATTCCATACATCACTCTTTTTAGCATTCAATTCTTTTTCTGCTTTATCTAAAATGTTATTAGCTTCTTTGTATAAACGGTCTATTGTTTTTACATTTAGCTTTAGCTCTTTTGATATATTCTCAAATCTAGTATATATATTTTTTTGTATAGCATTATGTTCCTCTATACTACTAAAAGCATTATCTGTATATGATTTAACCTTATTTAAATAATCTTGTATTTCATAATTCAACTTCTCTTTGTCTATAAAATACTTATCCATATCTTTTTCTAGAGCTTTTAGTGACTCATAATATTCTACTTTCTTTTCTTTATCCTCTTCACCAATTAACTTAAATGAATTAAACTCTTGAAATTGATCAACTAATAGTTGTAATACGCTCTCAAATTCTTTAGATTTTTCATTTATCTTTTCTGCTTTATTTGAATATTCAACTATATAATCTTTGATTAATTTTAGGTATTTTTCATTTTCACCTCTATATAGCCATACAATAGATGTTAAATTTTTAAGTTGTTCTTGTGAAAAGTCATTTATTGTTCTATTAACTTTTCTAAATGTATTTCTTGCGTCTATCATTAATACTTTATCTTTATTATTTTCTAACTTATTCTTATCAAAGAACCATAAAGTACAAGGTAAAGTTCTAGTATAGAAAAAATTATTTCCTATAGATATAATTACATCAACATCTCCTGATCTAACTAAACTTTCTCTGATATCTTTTTCCTTACCACCTGCATCTGTTGCTGAACTAGCCATTACAAATCCTGCTCTACCTGTTTTATTTAGGTATGTATTAAAATATTGAATCCATAAATAGTTACCATTACTTACTGCTTTACCTTTTGAACTTACTCCTGGCAAACCATATTTTAATCTAGGGTCTGCCTTAATTTTTTCACTATCTACACCATCAACATTAAATGGTGGATTTGCCATAACATAATCGCATTTACCTAGTAACTCATGCTTATCTTCATAGAATGTATTCCCTTGAATTACTTTTCCATTTAATCCATGAACAGCTAAGTTCATTTTTGCTAATTTGGTATTTAAATCTGCCTTCTCTTGACCATAAAAGGTAATTTTATCATTAGCATTATTACCGTGAGATTCAACAAAGTGCCCTGTCTGCACAGCCATCCCTGCACTACCACATGCTGGATCAAATACTATTCCACCTTCTGGTTCTATAACATTTACTATCATTTGAACTAGTGAAATTGGAGTAAAGAATTCTCCACCTTCTTGTGCACCACTCATGGCAAATTTATTTAAGAAGTATTCATATATTCTACCAAATACATCTCCTGTAGCCTTTTGTAGTTCATCACTATTAAATATTCTGATTAAATCAGCTAATAAATCATTATCAAAAATATTATAATTCTTAGGTAATGCACCTGCTAAAGTTTCATATTCCTCTTCTATAGCTTTCATTGCATCATTGATTGCTTTACCAATGTCTGCTCCCTCTTCTAAATCCAATAAGTAATCATATCTAGCTATTTGAGGAATATATATAGCACTTTTACTCATAAAGTCTTCTTTTGTTACTGGTCTTTTTCTACCATTTCTTGATGGTAATATAGCTTCTATTTCTTCCTTAACTACCAAAAATCTATTATATGCATGTCTAAGGAATATTAATCCTAGAACTGGCATACTATATTCCGATGCAGTCAACTTAGAATTTGCTCTAAGTTGATCTGCTCCTTCCCATAAATCTTTTTCTATTTTCTTTATATCTATCATTTTATCCTCCTGTTGTACTATATTTACTATACTACTATTTTAACATAACATTTCTTCTAATAAAGGTTCAATTCCTTTATCAATCAATCGTTCAATTTTTCTTTGCGCGTCAAATCTATTTACATCATATGCAATATAATTTAATAAATTAGCAGATATTTCTTTTGCTACAAATGAGAACGCATCGTCATCTAGTACCTTGTAGGATATATCAGAAATAGGATCAAAATCTTCCCATGACTTACATTCTTCCACAAAACTACTATCTAAACTTCTTAAAATATATAAAGCCTTATCTTCACTGTCTCCTATAAATCTAATTACAGCAGCTTTAAACTTATAGCTTTTTATAATTTCTCTACATAACTCATTTTCAGCCAATTCGTAAATATAATTTTCTACTTCAATACTATATTCCCCTAAATTTATCATATTTTTAATTTGCTCTTCTTTTTTTACTGAATTATGATATTCAATACTTCTTTTTACAGATTTAAGTAAATCGCTTGCATCATTATATCTAAAAACAGAATCATTATTTGTGGCTTTTTCAATTACACTTCTAAGAAAGTGTCTATTATTAACACAATCCTTAGTTAAAATAAAGTTAATTATTCTTCCTAGTGAAAATACATCACTTCTTTTATCTCCATCCTTTAACATCATAAACTGCTCAGGAGCACAGTATCTATACTGTCCTATACCATTTGTATTCATAGTTTGATGTGATGTAAACATATTTAAATCTTTACCAAGTCCAAAGTCTGCAATTTTTATCTCATTATTAATAACTAAAATATTTAGAGGACTTAAATCTCTATGAATAATATTCCTTTTGTGTACAATCTCCATTATCTCCAATATTCTAATTATCAACTCAATCTTTTCTATTTCAGATAAGTCTGTACTTTCTATATAGCTTTGTAATGTTTTATCTGCACACTCCATTGTATAATAATAACTACTTGAATCAAAATCATATACCTTTATTACACCATTAATGTCATTTAGTGATTTTGTTAATTCATATTCTCTCTTAAATCTACTTTTTACCCCTACATCGACTAAAAAATCATCTTTTAATTTTTTCACAATTAGTCCATTAGTTTTTCTTTTATATACAGTAGCAAAACCACCTTCTCCTATAAAAACTAAATCCTCATCTTCACTTACAAAACAATATTCATTATTTATTTTAACTACTTTAAATCCTTCACTAATTAACTCTTCATTTAAATATTGTATTATCTCATTTCTTTTTTCAATATATCCAATTTCATTAACACTACAATCTTTCATTATAAATCGCTTACTTAATATATCATTTAAAAACAGATTTATTTTTCCATTCTCATACAAATCTACAATCCTTTGTTGAGTATAGTGCCATCTTGAAGGAAATCCTTGCCCATAGACATCTTCAAAACCATAAGTTGAATTAAAAAATTCAACTAATTTTCCTCCACTCTTATAAGCATAAAATCCCTGTGTATCTCCACAAAATAACTCTGCTAAAATCTTTAATGTTTCATATATCATAATCCTCATCCCCCCATAAATAAGTTATTATTTTTATTGAAAAAACTGATTAATTTCAGCCTGTATTGCTTGCAATTTCACTGTTAATTCCTCAATTTCCTTCCCTATCTCATCCATATTTAAAGCTTCTTTCTCAATTACCTCTTCTATATACCTTTGAACATTTAAATTAAAGTTATTATCATTAATTTCTTCTATATCAACTTTTCTTGAAAATCCTTCAACATTTAATCTTTCCTCATATATTTTAACAATCTTTTCAATCATATTATTAGACAGAGTAGTTAATACTTTATTTACCATTACCTCTTTTGCAACATCTATAAATAGTATATCTTTTTCCTTCTTTACCTTATTAAATATTATTAAATTTACAGGTATAGCTGTTCCAAACATCATGTTATTAGGTAGTGCTATTACCGTATCAATAAGATTTTCCTCCACTAACTTTTGTCTTAATAATCCTTCTGCACCTTCTCTAAATAATACACCTGCTGGTACAGCCATAATTGCAATACCATTACTATTTAAACTTTCAACAACATGTGTTATAAATGCATAATCCCCTAATGATTTTGATGGCATTCCCCTATGGAATCTATTATATTTATCATAACTTAATATTTCTTCATATCCCCAATCTCTTAATCCATATGGTGGATCACACACAATACAATCAAATTTTCTCAATCCATTTTCATCAATATTACCTGGACTAATAATTGTATTTCCTTGATTAATGTTATCTAAATCCTCAATTCTTTTATCTAATATTAACTGCATCTTACATATTCTTATCATTTCATTATTAATATCTTGTCCATAAATATTAACTTCCTTATGATTTGATGCAACTTCTAAAGAAAGGCTACCATAACCTATACTTGGATTATATAAATCTTTTATTTGTTTATTCTTTAATAATTCACTAATCACCCCTCTAATGCTAGGAGATGTAGTATTTATAGAAGACTTTAATTTAGGTGACATATCTAAGAAGTTTCTAAATAATATATCTAACTGCATATCTTTATTATTAAAATCAATATTATTTAATAATGAAATTACATTATCTAAAAATCTATAATCATTATTATTTCTAACATTATATATATCTTCAAATAATCCCTGTAAAATTATGTTCTTTTCAACAAATTCATTAAGTTGTGTAAATAATTCTTCAGTATTATTAAATTTGATTCTTCCATCTATTCTTTCTTCAAAATAACTATACATATTAATTCCACTATTTAACAACCTTAAGAATAACAACTCTCTTAGCACTCCTTGTGCTATTCCTAAATCCAAATACCCTCTTAACACATTAAGTCCTTTCCATGTTGTTTCAGCTATATACTTTTCAATATTAACCATTATACTCATTCCCCCTACCCTAATAATTCTCTTAAATAAGCTTTAAATTGTTTTTCTCTATTATCTATTAACTTTTCCATAGTTAATTTTTCTTCTTTAATAAGTTTATACATATTTGCAACTTCTAACTGCTTACCCATTGCCAACTCTTTTATCTCAAGTTCTTCTAAAGTTTTAATCTTAATAATTGGTAATGTAGTTCCTTCAGCATGTTTCTTAAAGTAATCTTGTGCATACTCTGAATTTAGATATGCTACTAAATATTCTGGACTTAATACACTATCATCATTTACTGTAATAACTATAAAATGAGAAGCTGCAACTATATTTCCAATATCTTCTTTTATTAAAGCTGCTGTATTATCACCACTTTTTGCTTTTAAAATAATATCACCTTTTTTTAATAAGAACTTTTCATTCATCTTTTCAGTATCAAAGTTTTCTAATTCTTCATATTTTACAATCCCATCTTTAGTTACATCTTTAAGCTTTATTATTTTAAAAGCTTCTCCTTCACTTGTTTTTCCTTGAAAACCACTCTTTAATGTACAAATATTTAATACTTTCATAAATACCCTCCTCTTATCTAAGCAAGCTTATGCTTTAACTTTCTATGTTTCTATCTTAATCTAGCTCTTGCTTAATGTCAATACTTTTTTAAAGTTAGTTCTTGCTTAGATTTTGTTGATAAAAAAATAACAGCTAGTATATAAACTAACTGTTATTTCGATTATTTCCCTTTATACTACAATATGACTCCATGCTATTCCTAATTTTATTTTTCTTACTTGTTGAGGGCTTATATTAAACATTTTTGCTATTTCTCCTGATGTCATTCCACTATATATTGCCATAACTTTTATTTGTTTAGCCTCTTCTTCAGTTAACTTTGCTCGATTATGCTTTTCACCTATTTTAGATTTCGATAAATTTCTTTTATGATCTTCACTAAAACCATCTTCACTTCTTTGATAATTCAAAGTAGGCTTAATATTATCAATATATTGCATTGATTTTTCTTTTAAATACATTCCTTCTGATATTTCCAATATTTCTATACTAACATCTGAATCTCCTATATAATCATATGCCTTTTGTAATCTTTTGTTAGTTCCATTTCTATTTTCAAGTTGAATTAATATAGTTGTAAAAACTTTAACTATTGAGCTACCATATGTTATATAAGAATCCGCCCCTATATTAATCTTAATTATTCCACTCGTATTAATTAAATCTATATCTTTATAACATTCTAAATTATTTATATACTCTTTATAGTTTCTCATTTCTCTCCCTCATATCTTTTATAATTTAATCTTATTATAGCATAAAAAACCTCGACAACACATTCCTGTATTGTCGAGGTTTTCATGGTGGAGGCGCCCCTCCACCACCCCAATCTTATTTATCTAATTCTTTTTGCAATGTTTTTATAAATCTAGCTACATATTTAGCTGTATGTTCTTCATCTTTTCCCTCTGGAAACATCCTATTATTTATTAAAGCTACTATAATATCCTTTATTTGTTCGTCTTCCATATAAAAAACTCCTTAAAATTAATAAGTTATAAAATTTACCCTAATTCATTAAATTCTTCAAAATTATAATATTTAGGATTATTATAGATCTTATCAAAATTCTCTTTATACATTTTAGCTACACTAGTACTTTCAATAACAATAATATGTTCTAAATTATATTTAGCATTGTTACTCCAATTATATGATCCATCAATTACCTTTTCATTATCTATAATACAATACTTATTGTGCATAAAATTACTATAAATAGTATTTTTTCTTTTAGGCATAATCACCTTTTTTAATTCACTACAAACATTCATTAATTTATAAGTATTAAAATTCTTATTTGATTCATTATTAATAATAACTTTAATATTTATTCCTCTTCTTTTAAGATTATTTAGTTCATCCATTATAGTTTTTGAAGTAAACCATGCAACTGCAATAAAAATCTCTTTTTTGGTTTCATGTATATTTCTTATAATTACCTCTTCTATATTTTCATCAAAAAATTTTATAGATATTTCTTCACTAGTTCTCTTTGGAAATACTATAATTTTTTCTTTCAATTCTTTATTTTCCTCTTTTAAGTTCTTTATTTCCTCTCTTAATATTTGCATTAAACTTTCTTCATTACTCTTTTTACTCAATAATAATTTTGATTTTATCCAACATATTATTCCCATCATACACCTTTAATTTAGTAATAATATTATATTGTATTTGTAATTTACTAATTTTATTACGACAAAAATGTTTTTTAAAACTGCATGAAAAATTTATTTATACACTTTCTTTGTTTATTTGTATTTACTCCATAAAAAATACCACCCAATGTTTAACTACAAACACAGGATGGCAATCTTTTATATAATTACTTTAATTATTGGCCTTGTTTTAATTTTAGCATTCCTAAGTTC